>CACSIN010000004.1 GCA_902705835.1 BD1-7 clade bacterium | reverse complement strand
TGATGTCTATAACAATACCCTTGCTATAAAGAGGTATTCGTCATGGCCAAGAACAAAGTTCAGTTCCAGAAAGGCTATAGTTTGATCGAGTTTTATCACGATTTTGGTACCGAGGAAGCCTGTCGAAAAGCTCTATATGCATGGCGCTGGCCCAATGGTTTTCAGTGTCCGAACTGCCTTAGCCTTGAGCATTGTGAGCTACGTTGCCGTGAAATTTATCAATGTAACCACTGCCACCATCAAACATCCCTGATCAGCCATACGATTTTTGCCAATACGAAGTTGCCACTAACAACGTGGTTTTTGGCCATTCATTTAATCACGCAAGCCAAAACAGGCTTATCCGCTTTATCGCTCAAGCGACAGCTCGGCGTGTCGTACAACACAGCGTGGAGTATGAAACACAAAATCATGCAGGTCATGAAGGAACGTGATGACCGCCGACCGTTATCCGGCTTGGTACAAATTGACGATGCTTATTGGGGTGGAAAGCAGCGTGGGGGCAAGCGTGGCCGTGGTGCCAGCCATAAAACACCATTTATCTCGGCTGTATCTCTGAATGAGGATGATCATCCGTTGTATATGAATCTACAAGTGGTTAAAGGTTTCACGGCCGAGGCTGTCGAGCAATGGGCTTCGAAACAGCTGGCTGCGGATAGCGTTGTCATATCCGATGGTTTACCCGGTTTCAGTGCCTTGAGTAAAGTGGGCATTAAGCATTTTCCCATTGTCACCAACGCCGCATCGGTAGCGATTAACAACGAGGTATTTGAAGCTGTTAATACTCTGCTGGGGAATATTAAAAACTCGATACACGGAGCCTATCATGCCGTGAACCCGAAACATTTACCGCGTTACCTCGCTGAATTTTGTTATCGCTTTAATCGACGATTTGACTTGCGAGCACTCTTACCGAGGTTCATGAGTATCGCTGTTAGAACGCCACCTATGCCAAATCGGTTGTTAAAACTGGCTGAAGCTTATGGGTAATCAGGAATCAGAAAGATCAGATTCAGGTTTCTTCAATAAAATTTACCTGATCGAAGTGTGGATTTTTAACACGTGCAGCCATTACTTTTATTGTGCTGATGTCAACTTTTAGTCGTTGAGGTTCGTCTAATGCCTCGGCTAACTCCAAGTGATCCAGCACCATAAACTCCGCCCCCGACTCAATGCAGGTATCCACTGCAATACCTTCGACTAACGCATCGTTAGCCAGCGTCAAGTCAACAGGAATGCGGTATAGACACGCAATTTCGATATAATCATATAGCTGACAAGAAACCATTAACACCTTCCCAATATTGCTATCAAAAACGATTTACCTAACGGCTTACCTGTTACAAAAACGTTATAAACCATTACCTACCACTTATATGTTTTGTTAGTATTTGCGCCTTGGTTAAAAAGGAGAGAAAAATGCCAAATATAAAAATGTATTCTGCCGCCATCTTGGCCACATTAACTCTTGTCGCATGCAGCGATGACGACAAAGATAAAGTGGAACGCGCATTTCAAGACGTCAATCAGGACGAACTCAAAGTATCTTCAGATGGCTTGGACGGCGTCTGGTTGTATCTTGGGACTGAATCCGGTTCACTGACCGATGACGAAGGTGTATTCAAAAATACAACCGTAGAAAAGCAACTCGTTTTCGTAAAAACCAACGGTACCACTGTTATTGCAACTACCTGTGACGATCAGACGTATTATAGAGAATCCGGTAACAAACTGCTGCCCGTCGAGTTCACACTCGCTCGCAGCGTTGAAAAAGTCATCGTCAATGAAGACGAGCAATCAAGCTCTGAAGACATCACCATTATCGATGATAACGAAATCATGGCTACATATTCTTCATCTTCTACATCTGATGGAGAAATTGAGACCCTCAGTGGCAGCTACCGAATGGTTAAGATTGCGACTGACCCTGATGCAGCGATCGCCAATGTTACCTATTCAAGGATCTACCAAGGCGATACTGAATCAGGCTCAAGTACACTGACTTGCCTGGAAGAACAATCCATCTCAATATCCGGTAAAATTGACGGTAAACAAGAGTCAGGCAAAGGACAGACCCTCACCGCAGAATTAGCCAACGGCTTCTACATCAACCTGATTGATTTCAACACAACAATTGAAGGTAAAGGGCAAGAGTACACTTTCGACGGCTCTGATTTGTACTTAGACGAAGGTAAAGATGGCAGTAATTTGCTCTCATTCGACACTACGGCAACATCCGCTGAAATTTCGATCGACGATGAAGATAACGACTTCATCCTCAATGCAAAATTCACCTTGGATCTATAGTCCACATCGCATTCACGCCGTAGGGATTATCAAATCAATCCACAAGGTAAAAATGCACCTGAGAGCGAACGTTTACCACGTTCGCTTTCTTAAATTCTTTTATCACTCAGCTCAATCTTTAGGTTCATCAAATAGCAACGGCCCAATGTCTTCAAGGTAAGTATCCGCAGGGTCATCGAGATACACCTGACGCACCACACGGCGCATCTCTATCCCTGGTGCGTATCGATCACGCAACATATCTAATACGCCCTGCTCCACACGGTGTGCGTCAGCCTCCCTGAACGCATTCACATAATTCGTAAAACGCTTAACTCTCGCTACTTGCCATTGTTTTGGTGTTTTCTCTGAGTTAGGGTGCTGATCGCGGTTTGCATCATCTGAAGCGGTAATGAAATCTGCACGCGCCTGACGACTTAACAGCGTTTCGTTCATGCGTTGCCCGAGAAATATAACTGACGATTCCATCGCGGGGCTATACCGTTCACTCATTGCCCGCTCATAGGCAAATTCCAACACTTCAATCGGAAAATCCTCAGCCAGCAACTCAAGCTTATCATTCATAGCTGCCATCGGCGCGTGACGCAGGCGTGACCGGCCTGAATAAGTCGGTGTGTCCACAACCGCATTGGTGCGTAAAACATGCGTCGGAATCCGATTTGACAGCATCGCAATCAGTGCAACGATTACCTGTTCAAAATGTCGTAACTCATGGTAAACATTAGATAAACCTGCGATTAATTTAACTGCATCGCCACTATCTGATATCAACGTTAGATTCAGTTTTAGCTGCCAACAATCCGGCAATGCAAGGCCCTTCATCTTTCCCATATGCAGAGGCGATAACCACACGACCTGTGGCAGGATAATATTGGCCCACTCCAATGTATGGCGAATAATTGATTCGATAAACGCCTGTATGCTGCGTGCATCTTTTCGGGTTGCCATAAAAAGTGGCGCGACCTGATCAGAAAAATACCGCTGGGATTCCTGTTCGTGAAGAACCGGCATGTTTCGCCTCCGTGCTTGCCATGAATAACCGACTAATTTTTGACCCGCTCTTTGACGATTTATTACACCCTCAACAAGCCCGCAAATCCATTAAAACTGCCGTTGATTCCCTCAAGGAAAATTGCACCATCGCAATGCGCTGGGTACCATTAGAGAAACAGCGAAAAGCCTATACCCCGATTCATGAAAACCTATCATCGCCCTGTCACCGCGGCACCCGACTTTCTCATTGACGCTGGCCGCTGCAAATTCGGCACGTTCAATACGGTTGTCGAAAAACCTGATTTACTCGCGGCTCACCGGCCGCTGGGGTTCCCTGCACCACAGTGGTTCAATCATTGGCGATTGAAAGAGTGGCAAGCGTTTCAGATCGATTGTGTGGATTGGTTCTTCTGTATCTCGGTGTACGACACCAAAAGCCTCGGCACCGCCATTATCATGGCCTGGCACAAACCCTCAGCAACGATGCGTGTGTATCAGAAAAAAGTACCCACGTTTTTGCTTAAAGTACCTTGTGGCTTGAACGACTCGGTCGCAAGCTATCGCAGCAAAAATTTCACCCTCGTGTTTGAAAACCAATTAGCCTCCAATCACATACGCATAACAGCGGAAACACATGGACTTGGCGACTTACCTGATATCCAAATGGAGTGGCATGCCGAGTTAACGGGAGAACCCCAGTTGGTGTTTCAACCCTTCGGCAAAAATCGTCCGTTGTACTCACTCAAATCGCTGATGCGTGCACACGGGTCGGTCACCTTCAATGGCCAATCCAACAACTACGACGCCAATGTAATTCTTGATGACCACAAAGGCTTTTATCCATTCACCATGCAATACGATTGGGTTACTGGGCTGCAACAACAGGTTGATGGAACGCTCAGTGGGTTCAACCTAACCGACAACCAAATTTTGAACCCCACACATTTCAATGAAAACTGCCTCTGGCACGATGGAAAAATGCACCCGCTTCCGCCGATCAGCGTAAGTCGCCCCGGCGGTATCATGGCACCTTGGCAAATTCGAGATCGTGATGGCCAGGTAGATTTAACCTTCACCCCTTTGGCTGACGTACCCAACTTGGTCAATCTGGGTCTGTTTTGCACACGTTATCACGGCCCTACCGGCCAACTAACCGGCACGATTACCACAGATGCTGCCGGTACCGTCAAATATCAAGACTGTTTTGGTATGGGTGAAGAAAAATATATGCGTTTATAAGAAGTCGCTGAATATCAACAATTCAGCGGCGCAATATTGGTGAAATTCAACTGTGCGATTATGATATGCCAAACTTTTAGCGAACCTCTGCGAGTCACATGAAAGCCCCGAATAAAGAAATGCCCAACCTAGTCGATGAGCTGGTCTCTGCGCCCCGCCAACAAGACCTCGCCGTTGCGGAACACAGCACGCATTCTCCACGCATCCTGCTACTTTACGGGTCTCTGCGAGAACGATCGTTCAGTCGACTGGTTGTAGAAGAATGTGCTCATCTTCTCGAAGCCTTTGGCTGCGAAACCCGTATTTTCAACCCAAGCGGTTTGCCATTACCCGATGATGACGATGCATCACACCCCAAAGTACAGGAATTACGCGACCTTATGACGTGGTCAGAAGGTCAAGTTTGGTGCTCGCCCGAAAGACACGGCTCAATGACGGCCATCATGAAAGCGCAAATAGACTGGGTACCTCTGAGCCTCGGTGCAGTGCGACCAACACAAGGAAAAACGCTCGCAGTTATGCAGGTTGAAGGCGGCTCTCAGTCATTTAACGCAGTGAATCAATTACGTGTATTGGGCCGTTGGATGCGTATGATCACCATCCCAAATCAGTCATCAGTCGCGAAAGCGTTTTTGGAGTTTGACGACAATAATCGCATGAAGCCTTCCGGCTACTACGACCGTATTGTCGACGTCATGGAAGAACTGGTGAAGTTTACGCTGCTTACCCGAGATCGATCGGACTATCTGGTAGACCGTTATTCAGAGCGCAAAGAATCCGCTGAAGAATTGATGAAGCGTGTCAACCAACGCAGCTTATAAACTTGGCGTTAACCTCTGCTAACGCTAATCNGGCTCAAACCCGACAAAAAAGGCCAGATAACATCGCTATCTGGCCTTTTTATCACTTCTTTTTATGTCTTCTTTCTACTGCTTCTATCTGCGTTGATCAGTGCGCAGCCGCAGGCTCCAAAACAGGCTGCTTGTTGCCATCGAGAAACAGCAGCAAAACCGGTAACAGCAGAAAATCCAATATTAACGCGCTGGTTAGAATGGCTGCCGTCATGATACCCAAGTTCACGTTCGATTCGGCTTGCGATATCGTCAACAAACTAAAGCCCGTAACCAATACCATGGTGGTAATCACAATCGCCGCACCAACCGTTTTAAACGCATAACGTACCGCATCTTCCGTCGATTGCTGCAGGGTTTCGCGGGCATGCTTGTACTTGCTGAGAAAATGCACGGTGTCGTCGACGACAATACCAATGGTAATGATCATGACAGCCGTTAGCCCCATGTTGATCTCACCGCTGATTAGATACCAAACACCAAAACCAAAAGCGGCCGGGAACACATTCGGCACCAGCGAAATTACGCCATATTTGAAGGATTTAAGGGCCACGACCATGATCGCCGAAATCAACAACAGCGCCATAATCGAGCTAGCAATCGATGATAATAACGAATCGTAACTAAGGTGTGCCCACATCACTGCAACAGATGCGGGGGTCGCCTGGTGGGCCGCGGGCAGGTTATTTTCTTGCCATTTCAACATGCGCCCGACAATATCAAACACCGCCGTTGTATCCATGCTCGCGAATGTCACGCGTATCCGTGATTCTTCTTTGTTCAGCTCGATTTGGTTGTTCAGATCCAGGCCAAAAGGCAACGACATTTCATACATCAATAGGTATTGTGCCGCCAGTTCTCGCTCTTCAGGAACCTTGTAAAACGCTACATCATCACCATTCAGGTTTTGATTCAAACGCTTAAGCGTATCAGCGATGGTCGTGACACTTTTGACCTCAGGCTGAGCACGCAACCAGGTGGCGTACTTATCCATACTGGCAAGGTAAGCTGGGTCGGTAATGCCGCCGCTTTCACCGCCATTCATACTCAAGTTAATGTCGTACAAGGCACCAAAATGGCGGTCAACCTTTTCATTGTCAGCTCTAAATACATGCGGCTTGCGAATCAATTCCGAGAAACGGTCATTGATAATATTCTGCGATGCCAGTGCCAGCATCACGATCGATAGCAAACCGCTGCCCAACAGAATTTTGCCCTTGTTGGCAATCACGCCATCGGCCACTTTACCCATAATCGGATCGAGTACGGAGCCATGGATTTTCTGTGGTCGAAACGGTAGCAACAATGCCAACGCCGGCAAAATGGTGAACGAGAACATCCAACAAAGCACTACGCCAATTGCCGATACATTACCCAGCGAAGTCACCGGAGGCAGTTTGGAGAAGTTTAAACTCAAAAATCCCAGCAGGGTTGTCAGGCTCGTGAGCGATACCGGCAACGCATTGATAACTAGACTGTTGGTTAGCGCCTCAAGTTTGTTCGTGCCGTCATATTCCTGCATGTAGTGCTTTAGTATGTGAATACAGTGCGCAACCGTCACCGTAATAATGATGATGATGCCGTTAAACGACATCATCGCAAACGTGATACCAAAGTAACTACCTAACCCAAACGCACCAACAGCTGACATCACTGCAATCAACAGCGCAATAAAAGTACCGGCAACCGTGCGCATGATTAGCCCGAGCATGACAAACATCAACAGAAACATCAGCGGGACCATAACGCCAAAATCATATTTAGCGATCTGAATATTGTGATAGATGCTGACAACATTCCCCGTAACGGCAATATCTAGCGCTTGGCCGGTTTCAGTTTCATAGCCTTGCTCAAAATCATCGGCAAACTGGTATAACGCCTCAACCACAGATTGACTTTGTGTATTGTCGTTTTCATCCACCGTAAAGTTGATAGCAACGGCAACATGTTTACCGTCGGCAGAAATCAGTTTGTTGATCAATGTTGGTTCATTTACAACAATTTGGCTTATTGCAGCGGCATGCTCCGCCGTGATGGTTTCATCAAGGGGGATTAAATCCTCAACCATTAAGTCGTCATCTTCAACAAAGGTATGTTGATAATTCGCAATCGAATCGACCCGGCCAACTTCCGTTAACGTCCAGGCACTATCGGTTAACGTTGCTAACGCCTGAAGAAACCCGGGCGTAAACACCTCTCCGTTTTCCGGCGAGATCATGATCAGCGCCGTACTTTCACGCCCATAAGTATCTTCGATGTGATTGAAATCTTCGTAGTACTGATAGCCCGGAGAAAAATAGCTGCGCACACTGGCATCAAATTTAAACATACTCAAGCCAGTAACAGCCAAGCCTGTTACCACGAGTGAAAGTACAAATAGCAGCCAACGATATTGAATCGTGAGCTGCACCAGTCGGTTTGTCATACGTTTTTATCCCGGGATTACGAATCCTATAGCCGAGTTCCGATACTGCATCAGGAACATCAACCGATAGCGCGCGCGATTCTATCAGATTCGTTTATATCGCATTAGCTTATAAGAGATGACAATTTGTTTAGCTTTCAAACGGGGTTCCAAGAGGTAATAGTTACTTCCTGCAGGGGTAATTATTTTAGGGTCGATGGGCACCGGAATTTGCTCTAAGCACGTGATTTAAATATTAATTAGCTCGAAGTAAAAACTAAATACAAAGGTTACTTTTAGGAACCTTTTCACGCAGTTCATAAAAGAGTGTTTGACTCTAGGCTCCGTTCAGCAAAAATAACTACTGACCGATACCCAACATGAGTCATTAATGCACAAGAGTAGTTGTGCATGAGCGATGGGTTAGTGGCTGAATTTTAGCAACATCAGCACTATCGATGATGACCTGTACCTGATTGCCAACCGCACAGAAACGTAGACGTTAACTGTGAGAGCTTTTGCCGGAGTTGCTGATCAACTGGTGCATCGGTATGCATGTCCAGAGTTCCAGCAACGCCCGTTGCAGCATCTATCAACAGATGCGCAGCATCAGAGGCCGATGCCAACTGGACGGGCAATTGTATGCCGCCTTGCTGTTCACCAGTGGCAATAATATCAGTAAGCATTTGAACGATAGCCAGCTTGTGCGCAGCCAAATCGGCTTCAGCATAAACATGTGATAACTCAATAAGTGACGTCATCGATTCGCTTTTATAGGCCGTCAGGTGAAATACCGCATGCAAGACATTGAACAGTTGTTCATACACAGGTAAATCAGGCGTCAGTGCGGCCTCAATCAGTTGTAAGCGAAGCGCTAGGGCATTCTGAATGACCGTGTTATAGAGCGCCTCTTTGGTCGGAAAATACACATAAATCGCTGCTTTGGAAATACCACAACGTGCGGCCACATCACGCATGGATACGCTTTGATAGCCCTGTTGCGTTACAAGATCAAAGGTCGCTTGCAGGATTTGTGCACGCCGATCAGCCGGCGCCTTTCGCGTACGAACCATAAGAAGATAACCGAGATTATGAAACAAACTGCCACCATTTTAACATCATTGATGACCACTGGTTTTATCCTGTCAGGGTGTAACCAAGATGTCGGGCCAACGCCACCGGCCCCCATCGACCCAATTGATCCGCCAAGTAGCGACGAAAGTCGGTTCAGCCCTGATAGCTACATTGTATCCGGGGTTAATAATGATGCTCCTTACGGCTTATGGGTTCTAATGGGCGACGAACAAATGACGGTGACACTCGATGATGACACTGATTCAGGCACAGTAACCCGCCGTATGTTTTTCACCCTCAAACCTGGTGCTAGCAATAGCGACGCTGAGATTCGACTGTGCCATGTTGCACAAAGCTGGATGCCCGCCAATACCAGCAACATTGAGACATCCGGTTTTGAAGTTGTGGTTGAAGACGGCCCCACAACCCTCGATTATCAATTCCGCTTTGTGACCGATGACGACGAGCCCGCGTCAGAACCCACCAATCGCATGAGCGTTACTCTTAACTTCTCAACCGCAGAAGATGACTCTTCAACAACGATCTCTGGAAGCTATACCGCCCTTCAACTATCCCAGAACACCCAAGCCAATCTCGGAACGCTAACCGCCAATGCAACGACCATCAACTACAGCGCTATCGGCAATGGCGGCGGGATTACAATGCAAACACTCTTCGATAATGAAACACTAACGATTGAATGCGTCAATGATATTGAAGCTGACTTTATCGCTGCCGTATCATCGGATGTGCCAGGCCTGACGGATGATGTCAAAAACATCCTCGCGACCATGACCGCTTTCAACCGAATCGTTTTAAGCACTGAAGGTAGCCATCAGTTTGATCTTGGCGTTATCGAAACCACGAGCAACAGCCGCGGTTATATGACACTGATTCAGAATGACTTGATCGACCCAGGGTTTCTCGCCAGCCTCGGTGGTGCCGAAAACAATACCTACGATATCACCGAAAATACGACTCGCCGGCTGCTCGGTAACGTGAGTACTGAGAACCATCTCGGTGAAACAGCCGATGTCAGTTTCGATGTTCATATAACCGACTGATTAATCGTTTCGACTTCACTCTGGCCTGGCTACCACAGGATTCCCTCGCTGCCCCTGAGGATGTTCTGCAGGCCGGAGTTTTTTATTTTATTGTGCCCCAGCACCGAACGCTTTCCTCCCCCAAACCGCGCTAATCTCTCGGGATACCAGCCCAATACCTGCCCCAACACTTATGTCGTAAAAGCACTTGCGCCTACACATTATTGCTGCCAACATCGCCGCCAACCTACTCTGGCGGATTCCCATAATGAACACAAAAATATTCGAACAAGTACACTCTCTGGCAACCGACATGCTGGCGGCTGCCGAAAGCGAAAACAGCGAGCAGTTTTCTCGTCTGTACCAAGAGTTGCAATCCATCTGCTTCGACAACGAAGACGATGAAAGCAAAAACCACCCGGTACAATGGGAAACCTTGGCAGATTTTACAGAAGACGCAGAAGAAGCACTACGCCACTACAAAAAAGCGCTGGGTTTTGCCGATGAAATTGGAGCCAAAGATTACAAAGCATCTATCTGTTATGCACAAGCAATGCTGCTGGCTGATGAAGAACGTTTAGACGAAGCACGTAGTGCTATTGAAGAAGCTCAGGAATACTCCAACGGCCTTTCTGATCAAGAATTACTGGACGATATTGCGGAATTAAGCAAAGCCCTTGAAGGTTGATTCACTGACATTTCCATAGTCAATTTCCATTCAAAATCAATACAGAAGTTAGGGATAATTTGCTTTGAATCCGCTCAGGGTTCGCGGTAGTCTAATTGTTCATGGTGGCGCAGAACATGCCACCATTAGCTCAATACAGACGCAAAGGGATTTACTCATGAAGCCGCTACTTCAACAAGGCAGTACCGAGCAAGATGCTGTGCGCGATCTACAAGCCAGCCTCAACAAAGCCGTTAATCCATCACCTAATCTCACCGTCGATGGAGATTTCGGCCCAGCAACACATGCTGCGGTAAAATCATTTCAGACCCAAGCATCATTGNCCATTGATGGCGTCGTTGGTAAGTACACCTGGTCCGCCCTCATGCTGGCATGTCAGGTTGCCTCGCAAGTTCAACAAACGGCTCAAAGCCCACAAGATAGTATCACCGCACAAAAAGCACTGGCGGATATTGCCCGCGACTACCTGGGTGCCCGAGAAACTGGCAACAACCTCGCCGGTGACGATATGCGCATGATGGAAATTTTTGCCGCCGACACCATCCCCGGAGACGGTTACCCATGGTGTGCTGCGTTTGTTTCACTGTGTGTGCAAAAGCTGTTGGACGACAATGGCAACTACCAACACGTGCATGCTCCCCGAGAAGCCTCCGTACATCGCTTTCTGACTCAGTGGGCAGAATCTAACGACTGCTTAGTGTTTGAGCCCGACAATAAAATACACACCCCTAACCGCGGGGATATCGTTGTTTTTACCTTTTCACATATTGGTATTGTCGATGCTGTTAATGATGACGGCGTCGTTACGATCGAAGGTAATACCAACGAGTCAGGCAGTCGTGAAGGCATCATGGTGGCAGAGAAACAACGGTCGATGAATGTGATCAAACGTTTCATCCGTCTGCCTGTCGCTGCCAATCAATAACAATTAGCAGGAGTTTTATACATGACTGAATCACGTGATTATCTGGAAATGTCTTTTCGCTCGATCGAGTGTTTTAAAGACGGAAAACTCGACGCCCAAGAGTTGGGCAAATTGCTCGATATCGCAGAGCGCGATGGTGAAATCGACGATAATGAAATTCGAGTGTTGCAGAACATTATTTCGCGCATTAAACCCGATGAGATTAATCAGGCAATGCACGAAAAATTGATCGAGATCGTCAGTAAAGTTGCTGCCTGATGTAGCCAAGGGTTAGCAGTCCGTCTCTCGGTTGCTACCCTACGCCTCCATTCCCCGTCTTAATTCCCTTTTTCTCTTCCGTTTTTCACTACAAAGGTCGGTCAGAACTATAGTCCCAGTTCAGCCACAGATTCATGAATAAACCCCTTTAACCCATACACTGCATCACTCCAGCATTCTTCCATTTCGTCCGTCCAGTCATCCGCCAGAACTGACTTCACACATTCAGGCACAGACTCCACCAGCACAAAGTAATACTCTTCATCTTTTAGCGCATACATCTGATGGCGCACTATCTCGTTTTCAACGGATTCACGTGCATACTCAGGGCGCTTGAGTGTGTCGACGATTAAATCCAATACGTACTGGAATTTCTCCGGAGCAAACCCTTCCAAGCTCTCGATATCAAACATATCTGCGGTTTCAGGAAAGGTTTCGAAAAGGCGCTTCAGCAACGGTACAGAAAGCGCCTTGATGCCAACTCGACGCCGCGCTTCACTAACCGACGACTCGATAACCTCAATATGATGATCAAACATGCAGGAGCCTCTTGATTATTATCATTCTTTACACTGAATCGAAGTCTAACGATCGTTCGACAGAAATTCGAGGGGAATTCCACTACCGTGCAGAAGGATGCGAATTACTTTGATTCAAATCAGGTTATCGCGAGTTAGCGCATCGAGGCTGGGTTATGGACAAATACATGCGAGAACCAAAATAGTACACCAATCGAACACACTCAGTAGCGAAAGCTCTATCAGCCTGAGTCAGCGTAAATCATAACAAATTGAAGGTACCAACATCTTCTTCAGATAATTGCGTCTTGCTTCTACAGGCTCTAGCCCTGACAACAACATCTCAGACAGGAACGCGCGAAATATCCAACGCAAAATATCGTGCGTCGTCACCTCTGCTTTAACGATACCCGATTCACGCGCACGTTCAATATAAGGGTCGGCAAGCGGAAGCATTGCCTGTTCGACGGTGAGAAAATTCTCGATCATGATTCCCACTGCGGGTGTCAGGTCATCTTCGAGAAACCGGTAAAAGCTGTCTTCGCTTTTGATCACCTCTACCGAATGAACCACCCCCTCTACAAGGAAATCCTCAAACGATAATTGCATTGCCGTAAGCTCGTCAAAAACACGCTCAGCCAACTTGATCCCATTGGCAACTACGACCGCAGTCATAACTTCGTTTTTATTTTTGAAATAGCGATAAAATGTCTGCCGAGTGATACCAACATCAGCAACCAGATCATCAATGCGAAAACGTGATAAACCGTGCTCGTAAATAAGTTGAGCGGCGGTATCTAGGATTTTTTGGCGCGTACGTAGGGCTTTGGTCATTCTGCATCAATCTAACAAGTATCTATGTTCCGATTATATCGGCTGGCTATAGTGGATAACCAGCCAAAACCCAAGCCTATCGGCCCTGTAACCTTTTGATATCAGCGATGATATCTTTCCACATAGCATTCTCGGCAAAATACGGCGCGTAAATGCTGATTCGCCCAGCAACATCACCGTACTTCTCGATAAGTTTTGCAGCAACGTCTTTGGGTTCTGCGACGACGGCAAATTGCTGAACAAATTCATCCGGAATCAAGGCTTCCATTTCTTCCATGCGGTTTTCTTTCGACAATCGGTTTAGTGTCGGTTGCAAATCTTCAAAGCCCAGGGCTTTCATCGCAGGTAAGTACGCAGGAGTAGAACCATAGAACGCCAACAACGAACGTACGCCATTGTAGGCATTTTGGAAATTCAACTCATTCGTACCGGTTACCACCATGGCCGAAATCGACAAGGTAAAATCACTATCACGACCAGATTTCTCCTTGCCGAGATTAACGTTAGGCATCACGTGTTCCTGTAAATACGCCAAGTTGTTAAACGGATGTACAATCAAGCCGTCGGCCACTTCACCAGCCATTTCACACATCTTTGGCCCAAAACCTCCGGTTAAAATCGGTGGTAAACCAAACTCACAAGGGCCGGGATTAAACATCGGCCCCATCAAGGTATGGCGATAGTATTCGCCCTCAAAATTGAGCCGCTCACCGTGCTGAAAACAATCGAATATGGCGCGAATGGCAAGGATTTGTTCACGCATACGTTTGGCAACTGGCGAAAAATCAACGCCAAAACGCTTTTCAATATGCGGCTTGATTTGTGACCCCAATCCTAGGTAAAAATTACCTTTGGAGAAGTTCTGCAGATCCAATGCTTGATAAGCCAGATGCATCGGATTACGCGGAAACGACACAGCAATCGCCGTGGAAATATCCAACTGTGGTGCGTGCTCACTGGCAATAATCAGTGGGTAAAACGGATCGTGAGCACCTTCCATGGTGTAGACACCGTCATAGCCTACGTCTGCCATTTCTAACGCTGTGTCTTTTGCTGTTTCCAGCGTTGCATAAAAAGGTCCGTCAATCAGGAATGGTTTAGTCATCAAAAAATCTCTCTAACTGTGATTTGACCGAGTACGCTTAAAACTCAGCTACGGCGGCGTAATGTCATCGGTAAGTTATCAACCGGCTTCGGCATAGGCACGACTTGGACCTTCGGGTTGTAACCTTCGGCAGTCGAAAAATCATACGTACGCATAAAGTGATTTAGGAATACTTTCGCCTGCATCATCGCAAAGTGCATGCCGATGCATTTATGGGCGCCCCCACCAAAACCAATAAACGCAAAGTTGTGGATCTTCTGTTCTTCGCGATCATCACCCCAGCGATCGGGGTCAAACTCAAGTGGATCCGTCCAAAACTCTTCACTACGACCCGCCCAAACGGGCGTATTGTAAAGGATGGTATTGGCTGGTACACGATATCCGCCTATGGTAGTTTCTCGCAATGTGCGTCGCATGTTAAACGGCACTGGCGGATGCAGACGCAGGGTTTCGAGCATGCACTGCTCAATCAACGGCAACTTGTCGAGATCTTCATAATCCAGCGTTGTTTTGCCAAGGCTCATGACTTCATCATAAACCCGTTGTTTCAATGCCTGGTTCTCTGGTCGAGCCAGATACATCAGCATATTTGTTAGCGTTGCTGTGGTTGTGTCGTGAGCCCCAAAGAGTAAGAACGCCAGATGTGGAAGAAGAATATCGTCACTGAAGTAGTCTCCATTCTCGTCGCGTTCTTTAACGAGAATGCTCATCAAATCTTTACCATCACCATCGCGCTTTGGTGCTATTAAAGATTGCAAAAAACCATAGAGAAAACGTTTGCCTTCCATACCTCGGTGGAAGGCCAAACCCGGAATCTCTTTACGAATAATCGCCAACAAACCTTTTTCGTTAATATCCAAAAACGCCTGACTCAATTTTTCGGTGTTTTGGTCGTCTTTGTCTAAACCCAGAAAGATATCACTGGCCTGCCCCAACAGCAGTGACTTGATGGCATCAAAGAAATGAAAATCCGATTTATCGCCCCAATCTTCAATACCGTCTCGAAGCGTTGGGTTCATGATATCCAGGTAACCGCGAATAGCTTGTGTCTTAAAGGCGTTTTGAAAAATTCGCCGATGGGCTTTATGCACATCAAAATCAATCAGTGCCAAACCGCCGCCGTAAAACCGGCCGAGCGTTTCGGCATAGCCCATTTCTGAAGACATGTTGCGATCTTTATCAAGGTAAATCGGCTGTAAATCATCCGGATGAGTAACCAACAACCCCTTTTGGATGCCTAACTGCAATCGAGACACATTGCCGTATTTTTCAACGTGATCAAAAATAACGCCGTTAAAGTCACGCAACAATGCAATGACTTCACCCAGCATTGGCCAGCCATACGTACCGGGAACGAGGTCAAGATCAGTACTATCGGGTTGCAATGTATACTCGTTTGCCGTCATCAAATACTCCTCATTGCTGAATCAAATAGTAAGGTCTAAACGCGCGGGCTCGCAGGCCGTGGCTGATAATCACCTTCACAAAGTTTTTTAAGCCCTTTCAAAAACGAGCCGAGGTACCAGGTCATCACCGGTTTTAGTACCTTAAAGCAGCCTGTTGCGAATGCGTTAGATGGCCAGAACGCTGCATACCAAACCAGCTTACAACGGTTTTCACCAAGCGATTCCACCACATAATCTTCACCAAACGCCGCCATATTCGGCATTGATGATTCCGTAAAACAGAAAGCCATACGTCGGTTGGTTTCCCACGCCGTAAATTGCTCAACACCCATAATGCCACCCGCCATTTTAACGGTACGGGTTGTACCTACGCCAAAAGGTTTAGGCGAGGTCCAGATAACCTCTTCGAGACTGGAGCCCCAAACTGTCCAGGCATGTTCATCTTCAAATATCGCAAATAAACGCTCTGCTGAGCAATCAATCTCGATAGTGTTTTCAATCAGCACAGGGGCTTGATGCAGTTCTTCTGCAGATTTGTGTAAACAAGGTTTAACTTTCATCACTCAACTCCACTCATAAAGTTACACATATAATTTATGTAACTATTTAAACGTAATACCATTTTTGAGGCAATGATTTATTTACAATTTTTATAAATGTAAATAAATGTATTAAAACCGCCTTCTATTGAGTCAATGCATACACCAAAGGTTCGCTACTGCCGTCGGGTACTGCTGCCACGGTTTAACACTAAACCTAGATCGCAGGCTCAGGCAAAACACTCAAACCAGACCCAAGTGCTTGATCATTATCCCGCCAATACAATATCCGAAGTAACCCGGTAGGTATAAACAACAAAAACACATATGAGGCTGTTGAAACAACAGAACCTACTTCACAAATGCGTATCATATGATCTAATATATACACATATGTATCAGCTGATACCTTTCAGGGATTTCAAATGATAGCTAACCGCGCAAAATCCGATCTAAGCCTGGTCGGCAGTAGTGTTATCCAAGCCGCCGATGCCTTGGGGCTGGGGCGAGAACAACTGGCCAATACCATTGGGGTCTCAACGCCTACAATCGCACGGATGAAAAATGGTGCCGCGGTTCCTGCTCGCAAACCTTATGAATTATCACTGCTATTAATTCGCATCTATCGCGCGCTATTTTCGATTGTCGGCGGCAAACGCGAAGCCATGCAACACTGGATGCAGACACCCAACCATCACTTCGCCAGCCAGATACCGGCAGAGTTGATTCAACGCCCGGAAGGTATCGCACAAATCATCTGGTACCTCGATGCAATGCGCGGCCGCATCTAACTTCTGTGAATCAGTAAAAAACGGCGTTGTTTGGTACTTCTCATAAAACGCACCAATAAAACGTGCCTATAAAAACGCCGAATTAAACACTTAGCACTGTATACACCGCTGCATATCGCCAATCACCGCAAGGAAAAGGAATGCCACTCTCGGATTTACTCACATATCAGCTTGGGAATTGCTGGCGTATCGTCGAAACCCAAGAAGTCGCGGCAACCCGAGAAATTACCGATAATGCGGATGAACAAAGCCGCCTGGAAGCTCTGTTGGATGCCAGCAAACCCAGCGCTCCCGACGACTGTCACGGATTGTCTTACCTCTTAATGACACCGTTTCGATACCCTCCGCTGCAATACGGCTCACGGTTTGGATCAACCTGGGAACGCGGCATATTCTACGGCGCAGCGGAACTCGACACCGCATTCGCTGAAGCCGCCGTCTACTTTTGGTTGTTTCAACAAGGGCCCATAACACTTGGCCCATTGTCATGTATCCGAGATCAACGCACGGCGTTTTCCGTACGTATTGCCAGTGCAAAAGCACTGGATCTGCGTTCAGCTTACTTTAAGGACAAAATTGATAGCATCATGGACCCAAAATCCTGGGTCGTTAGCCAACAACTCGGCAAGGAAATCAGAGAGACTGAGGCAGAGTTTTTCTGGTATCCGTCTGCTCGCCAAGATACTGGCACTAACGTTGCTGTACTAACACCCGATGCATTTAGTACTAGAGAACCGGATCAATACCAGCATTGGCAAGTGCGGCTCGATGAAGAAACCTGCTGGTTTGGGCGCGCCGGCGCCACAAGTATCGAGTTTGAAAAGTCCCGCTTTCTCATCGACGGTCGCATTCCACACCCCTGTCTTTAACGACCTTAAAGCCATTCAGATGCCCTTGAATGGGGCACGAACATGTCTCGGCGTAATACAACCCAGATAACTAACGCATCCATCACTGGACGGCATGGATTTTGCAGTTTCTTCACTTATGCCCAGGAAGCCTGCATTTGTTGCCTCAAGTAACAGAACGTGTATCAACGACACATAAACACGCTACCGGTGCTCCCTAATCTCGATGAGAAACGCCCTTATCGTGCCGGGTTCAATAACAAGATGTAAAAGAATCAAGGAACCAAGATGAGCGAAACCAGCTGGTTAAAGGAAAAGAACGCAATGCAAATGGCACATGTTTGCATTGAAATCGTAAAGCAGGAGCTCGATGTTAAATTGACCCTGTCACACCCCTTATTTATTGATTTGCTCAAACAATATGTCGAGCTAACAGACTCCGAACATCTGAGTGATGCATATCACGATCTCATCAGCTTTGCCGGCACCAGAGCGCCGAACTTTAGAGCTAATGCGAATGGCCGAACACTGATTGCAGCAAAAGCACCAATCACAAAGGCCAAACCCATGCGTGTAGGCGACATCGAATATCTGCTGTATAAAGGCAANCCCTATAAACGCTTTGAAAACGGGCTGGAATTTCAAGGTTTGTATCGTGGTCAGCCTTACTACGCCTAACCCATCACCCCTGAGCCAGAAGCAAATTCAGCGACTGGCCGCATGCCATGAACAATCCGTCATCTGAGTTATTCGATCATTCCTTTCAACCTGCGACGCCATCCAGTACATTTAGCCACCGGATTTATTCTTGAGGCTAACTTATGTCGTTTACTATTGTGCACCAAACTGATCTGAACTGTTCTGCTGAGACACTATGGAATGTGCTGTCAGACCTTGAACAATACCCGCAGTGGAACCCGTTTGTGGAATACTGTGAATCGACGAAAAAGCCCGGTGATCCAATCAAAATGAAGGTGCGCATATTTCCGATGTTTGCCCAACCACAAACTGAGATCATCAAAGAAAACGAACCGCTGAAGAAGTTTTCTTACTGCATGAAACCTTTGCCATTGGGTTTACTTTCAAGCTATCGCTATCACCAAATTGACACCCTCGACGATGGCACCATTCACTACACCTCGTCTTTTGAACTAAAAGGCCCTTTCAGCCATATCGTTAAAGCACTCATGGGTGGCTTGCTGAAAAAAGGCTTTACCGGCATGTTTGAAGGCACAACGCAGCGCGCGCTAAACATGGCTGCCAAATAACACAAAACCTCACTATTTTGCCGCTTCCGGCCGTTCGCATTTGCCGTTACCTTTCTCAAAAAACAAAGTAACGGCAGCGACATCAATACCCCACTTCGACAGCGTCGAACGATTCACCACGCGCTGATCATCAAGCCGATACATCCAATCATTTACCTTCAACTCGTAGACCTTGGTCTCTCCATCTTTGTTTTTAACGGGCAAAGACAGCACATAACGCATATTGAATGCCCGACCCACCTCACGGGCACTGCCGACGCCGATAACATCCCCTGCCGTTGCATGATACGCCCTAAGGCCTTGTTCCGGATCGGGAATTAATAGCCAGGTTCTATGGGTGATCTCACCATCATTAAAGTAAAAAGTTTCTTTAAGCGTTCCTTTGCGATCGTCTCCATGCCCTTGCCAGCTCCCCATCGCCTCGACGCAAAAGTTGCGCGTTAATTTTCCCGCATGATTCTGAATCATCCCCCTCGCGATCAAAGGGCCAGAAAAGTACTCTTCCATTGCAAAAACAGGTGTCGTGTCTTTGTAATCTTCGATTTTTGTCGCACAGCCAGAAGCCAGCAACACCGCTGCACCTCCTAGCGATAGCACCCATCCGGGCAGGTTTATAGAGTGCACGATAAGTTCTCCGATCAGTTTGTTTCTGATCCAATTAAGGCTAAGCGTTGATCAGGCTGACTCGTAGAAGGCGACAACCATATCCCCAAAAAAAGATTTCCAAACGCCGGATCCTGGATCTTGCCCAGTCGGCGCCCATTGAAATAAAAGGTGCTGTGATTCAGCGTATCTATTTCAATCGCCAGCTCATCATCGGCGGCAATATCAGGCCAGAGCGCTTGCAGCTGTTGCAGCCACGCCGCTTCCGATGGATGAGTAACGCCTTGTTCGCCCCACTCTTTGGAGGTTCGATCGATCAAAGCCTGTGCCTTGAAGTCACGCAGGTAGGTAATTTCCAGCCGCACCGGGCGGGCATGCGGATTATAGACACCATCAGCATTCAATAAGCGAGATTCATAGATCGGCCAGAACATAATTTGCAAACGGGCTTCGCCCACCAGTTGCAGGGGTAATTTCGCTTGAACCGCTACCGAGCTGATCAAAAGAAACAGCGTGAAAAGCGCACAACATCCATTTTTTATCATGAGGGTTTCTCCGACATAGCAACGACCAGCGCCGTTAACAGATCACTTAATCGATACAACAAGGGTAGCAACAGCATCCAAATGCACACTAGCGTTAGCAAGGTCGCCGGCAACGAGTAACCGAAGCCCACAACGCCTAACTTCTCACCAGCGAAGTAACTGGTTGCCCCACCAAATCCACCAAACAGTGCCGCTATCGCCCAATGTCTATCGAATACACGAAGACTGTGCCTGATCGTTGCGGCAAACCCCGCCCACAGCAAAATCAGCCAGGCAGGAATCAGTGGAGTGGTTGAAAATTCAAAAATGCCATACACGACCAATAGACTGTCGATAGCAGCACCCAACAGAACAACACAAAGAATAAAAATCACCTCTGCCAGATCCATTCGTATCCACCACAAGTGCACGACCAATAACGCTGCAGGCACGGCAAGCATCGAATTGCCGCCAAGCACCGCACTCAGCCAAAAAGCGTTGAACCAAAGACTATTCACAACAATGCCAGGGCGCTGAGCTAGTAAAGGAAGGAAGGCATCAAAGGAATGCCGACGAAGCCGAGGAAGAGATGAAGCCATGATTTATTGCTCTCAATTTTTTGGCCTTAATTGAGAGCATTACGCGGGGTATTCTGGATCAGATCAGTACGAGGGACAAACGGCCCAAGATCTACGACGACCTCAAAGAGAACCGTACAGGCATCAAAAAAAGGCAACACCATTGAGAGATGTTGCCTAAGTTCAAGACGTGAAAAGTTGAAGGAGCCTATAAAACGCCAGCAAGATAGTTTTTACAGGTTCCCTTGAGCTGTTAACTCGCCAATTCCGGGTATGCCTTTTCGCTTTGCTCACGAATATATTGCACGGTATCCAGATAGGTCGACCGGCACGGGTCATCGGGTAAACAGGGCAAATTCTCGATGGCCAGACCACTGGCAATATCCCACCAATCGCTTTCTTCGAGTTTGGCCAGTACCGGGAATATATTGATATTTTCGGTGCTGATGTGTTGACGCTGAGCATCAACATAGTGGCGTAGCCGGGCCCTTAACTCTTCAATCGGTACAACACAATCATTCGCCACGGCGTTAAAAAGACGAGTCAACTCCAGCGTTTCTTCCTCTAGCGATATGTGCTGCGCCTGGATTTCACGAATGATGTTGGCATCACCCATATGGCGCTTCAATAAGTACTTAAACGCGCGCTCCTCCAACGGATGGTGATACGCCTCTGGATAGCTCGTGATGTATTCAAGCGTATCCAAAATCAACCCCAAATCAGGGTTAAAATCCGTGTTCTCGTCGTAATGGCTGAATACTACTTCGAGCGAATTCAACAAATCTGTCAGTACGACATGGTCTTCAACCAGCTGTGTATACATATCAGTCATCACGCTACCCCACGATAGTTGCCAAGCTCAGAAACAGGTTAGGTGAAGATCGAAAACGACCCGTTGACACAGGTCAAAAAATCACCAGAAAGCGTTATTCACAGGAACGGGCAGGGTCACAATAGCCAGCTATAATTTCTCAAAACCAAGGAGGATCGCAATGACTGCTCAATCTGCCCCCCGCGCCATATTACTCGCATTGATTGCTTGCCTGACAATCGCACTACTGGCGACTCACCCCGCGCAAGCGCAGAGCCTTAAAGCCAGTGATAAAACAACGCTGATACTCAGCTACGGCGATAAAACAGAAACACTGACGCTCAAACAATTAAAGACCTCACTACGCACAATCCGGGTTCCGTTTTTCTCGCCCGTGTATGATCAAGAGGTCGCGTTTCATGCATTTCGATTTACCGATATTGCCGGGCTAATCAAAGCTGATTTAACCAAAGTTACCCATATCGATTTCATCGCATCCGATGGTTATCGCGCTAAGCTGGATGCGTCATTATTAGAAAAATACCCGCACGCATGGCTTGGTTACGAGCAAATTAATCCAAAACACGGCGCGCCATTTGACGAGGTCGTTATCGATCGAGAATCCCTGCAACCACAGCCGTTTTATTTATTCTGGCAAGATCCGATCACCTATAAGGCCTTTCCATGGCCGTTTTCGGTCACTGAGATTCTATTTTCAACATCCAGCAACCCATATTCAGAAATTGCCCCGTCGCCAAGCGCAGCAGAGCAAGTTAAGGCGGGTTTCGATATCTTTACCCAACAGTGTGTTGTTTGTCATTCGATGAATCTTGTGGGCGGCACCATCGGCCCAGAAATGAACATCCCTCAGAATTTTACTGAATACCTGCCGATGGAATTTTTACGCGCTTACATCCTCAACCCAACGTCGTTTCGTGCCAGAAACCGCATGTCAGAAATTCACCTGGCACCCCATCAGGCCGACAAGGTTCTCAGCTACATCCGATATATGCGCAAGCATAAGGCGTTGGACAAACTCAAAGCACGCTAAACAAAAAAACCGGCCATTTGGCCGGTTTTAATTCTGGGTGCTCTAATCACTATTGCTAAACGCTACATACCTCATCAGGTAGTTAATTCAGCAGCCGATCAGGCAACTCCCAAGACAACATTCAATATCACTTACTCAGCTGCATTATCGCTTTTTGGCGAGGCTGCCTGAGCCGCTACTGGAGCTGCTGTTTCCTTGTTAGCTTGAGCTTCAGCTTCAGCTTCAGCAGGTTTCGATACTGGCGCTTTTTTTGCAGGTGCCTTCGCTACTGCCTTCTTCGCTGCTACTTTAGCAGGTGCCTTCTTAGCCGCAGCTTTTTTCTTAACAGGCGCTTTTTTACTGGAGGCAGCACGTTTACGAACTGGCGCACTCTTGGCAGGAGCTTCAGCCGGTTTGTCTTCTACTTTCGGTGCTTCAACAGCGGCTTCTGTCACTACGGCTTTAGACGATGAACTCGCCTTGCGTGCTGCACGTTTACGCTTAGGCTTTGGCGCATCTTCAGCAATTGCCTCAGCTGCATCAGCATCGTTTTTTTCCGCCGTTGCGATAACCTTCTCTGCTTTCGCAAGCACACGCTCAACACGTTCTTCAGCGGTTGAGTGTTTATCAATCAAGGTTTCGATTTCTTTTGGCGTCGCTTTTTCTACCGCTGCTTGCAGCTCATCAAACGATTCTGCAATGCACCTACTGTAAAATTCCGGATCCGGCATCATGTCACGGTCAGCCATGATGGTAGTTGTCATCTTACCGCAATAGGTAAAGATCAAGTGGAACAAACCAACACCTGGAGTCAACACACCCAAGCCGTGATAACGAATCAGTTTTGCACCCGAGCAATACAGCGGGAAGTTTGGCCCGGCGACGTTAGATACAACCGTGTTGATCTTCATCGGCAAATGGCGAGTCAGTTGGTTATCAACATACGTATCGATCAAACGTTTTGTCACACGTGGAGACATCGCACCAGCTAGCTTCAATGCATCTTTCAATGGCGCATTTTCACCAAACTCTTTAGCTTCATCACTACTGTGGTGGATTGCCAACAAACGCTCTAACGGATCATCAATTGTGCTGTTCAAGCTTGTGAAGATCGCACCTACTTGGTTTGCATCGCCATTATCACCACGGCGAGTTCGCATGTTCATAGGCACAGATGCAACCAATGATGTCTCAGGATGTTCGTTATGAGCGTCTAAGAACTTACGCATAGCACCGGATACAATTGCCAACGCAACATCGTTAACCTTGGTATTGGTTTTGTTCTTGATGGCTTTGATATCTTCAAAATCAAATACGCCTGCCTCAATCACACGGTGTGGCCCTACCGGGTTATTGAAACGCGTCGTCGGCGCATCTGTCGGCGGCGCCTTCAAATCGCCTTTGGCGAGCTTGATACCCGATCGCACAACATCGTTACTGAGCTGGAAACCACCCTTGGTAAGATTCCACGCGTTATTGAAATAGCTGCGTGTACTGGTGCTTACCATTTCATAAGTACCGGGGGCCGCTTCGGCTTCAAAGACTTCATCAGCCTCATCGTCGTCATGCAGAATCGGCTCAAGATCATGAATCGCAGCCATGAAATTATCAGCACCACCGCCATCAACAATGGAATGGTGAATTTTGGTATAGATAACAAAACAGCCGTCCGGCAAGCCTTCGATGTTATCCAAACCTTCGATAACATAGGATTCCCATAACGGACGCGACATATCGATCGGGCGTGAATGCAAACGCGCAATCAGGATACATAATTGACGCCAGTCACCTGGATGCGGCAACGCAATATGGCGCAGGTGAAATTCGACATCGAAGCTATCGTCAACCAACCAATAAGGACGCGCAAAACGACCTGGCGATTGAATCAAGCGAGTACGAAATAACGGGATCTTTTTAATCTGGTGTTCAAAATGGTTGATAACCGATTTAAAACGAACCTTGCCACCGGGTGCCGTTGATTGGTCATAAATACCAAAACTGCCAATGTGCTGCGGAACATTTTTATGTTCCAAATTGATAAATGCTGAGTCGAGTACACCAAGTTGCTTCATGAAATGTATAGCTCTTTGTTGATCTTGTTATAGCTGGTTGCCCAGACCTGATTCTATTGCTTTGTCTATCTGCACGAGGGCCGATAACGTCAGGTAGCTCTCTGACGGAGACCGTATTTTGTGACGCTAAAATACGTCTCTTTTGATCCCAGTGATCATTTCAAATGACCTTAATCTGACTACCGCCGAACGCATGACTAGCGTAGCGTAATTTGGGAGCAGTATATGTTGCATCACTATATCCTCTCTCTGCGGATACGTCACCCAAGCAGTGGCGTGATACACGTCTCATTTTCTACCATATGGGTATGACAATCTCAAGCAACATCAGCGACACAGCATAACTAATACGGAATACGTCGATTCAAAGCAGATCGACTGCGTTTTTACCTCACATAGTGACAATTTATGTCGCCCATTTGTGCCACAAAACTAGAGATAAAATTCGAGCCTACGACGCCGCCTCAATGCACCAACAGAGCAGACCAGAACAGGGAGTCGCCTAAAGCATCGGTACCCACTCTTTCAAGAAGTAAAAAACACTCACCCCAAATGGCGTCTATCAACAGACCAATCACTTGCCTACGGCGAGAAAATACGCCGCGTTGTTATTCAAGTATCCGCCTCGGCGTATCATTTGTCGGACGCAGCCGATCGATGTTTTCCAACGGTACTGACGGAAGATTTTCACTGGTACGACATAATGGCGCAATGGTTCCGACCACGCCTAATCGAGAGGGTCGATATTTTTTGAGTAACGCAAAGAGAATACCGGCGCTTTCGGCATCTACTCGACCATCAACCAGCCACGGGCGAAAATGCTGCTGGAAAGCGGTGACCACCTGAGCGGTCTGTAAATCATATTCCCCTGTGATATCTATCGGATAGCCATAGTCACTCAGCGCTTGCTGAATCACTTCAGCATTCAATGAATGGCTCGTAAATATCTCGCGAAAACACAACGCACTGTCGGCGTTATACCAAGCGCCGATACCTTCATGGTATAGCCGTTGCCATGGAAATCGAGGGCCCGGATCAATCTTACGGTCAGGAGCGATATCGCTATGCCCCACAACATGCGTTGGCGTAACCTGCGGGTAGCGGGCCTGTAATTCGCGAATCAATTCAACCAATGCCTGAATCTGTGCAGGGTCAAAGTCTGGATAAAGGCACACAGGTTTTTGAAGCTTATTGATCAAGCTATCTACCACAGACGGGTTCCAGACAATCGTTTCAGCGATCGATAACGTGCTGCGACAATGGGGTTGATACACCAGCTCGATACCGATCGATTGATCATTGATATTATTACGCCCTTGCCAAGCACTAATACCTGCGTGCCACGCGCGATACTGATCAGGCACCAATTGATAAACCTGCATCTTACGATCGGCATAGTCCGGATCATCCCTCGACGGAATCAAGTAATGCGAACTGACCGGATACTTTGCATCCGTGAGCATCTGCAGGGACGTATCAAAATCGGTTTGGGAAGTATGAATCACAATATAACGAATGCGCTGATCATATTGATCTGACGAGTACTCGTGATTAACGTCCAGCCCACCACAAGATGACAGCAGCATTACCAGTAGTGATGCTCCGATAGAACGCATCATGTATCGAACTCTCCCGACGCAGGTTGTTGTAGCAGATGGCTGTACCAAGCCATTAAAACACACCAACAAAATGGAACTCGCAACAGAAAACAAAAAGCAGGAAATCAACGGCATAATCGTATTGTATGACGGGAATCCACTTCAGCCCATACAACACCATCAAGGTCAGGGAAATAAAACCGTATTAATCGACCAATGCAGAGCACATCAAACAATCGTAAACAACATGGGCGCCAATGGCGCCCAATGCACAAACACGATGGATTAACGCATGGATTACAGTGCAGGAATCAACTTTGAGAACTCTTCAATCATCGGCATGATAATCTCAGGTTTATCCCAGTTTTCCATACCCACGCCAATATTGCAGCGCGTCACACCAAGATCACGGTACTTTTTCAACAAATCGGCTGACAACGGCGACATCACTACCATAGTGATTTCGACACTGTCCGGATCACGACCAAAATCTTTCACTTGCTGGCGAAAGTCAGCAATCGCAGCCCCGACATCAGGCATCACGACGTCAACCGGCATCCAACCATCTGCCCATTCAGCAGCATGACGAACACCCAATGGACCCATGGCTCCGAATATAAACTGCGGGCCGGCAGGCTGAGTCGGCTTGGGTTCAAACCAAACAGGATCAAAATCGATCAAGCTACCGTGGTATTCAGGGGTTTCTTCAGTAAACAAATTACGCGTGGCCTCAACGGTTTCTTTCAAACCGGTATAACGTTTTTTCCAAGGCAAACTAGATACATTTTCAAACTCTTCCTGATTCCAGCCAACGCCGGTACCGATCAACAAACGGCCGTTACTTAAGCGATCGAGTGTGGCCATGGTTTTAGCTTGAGCGAATAGATCACGCTCCATCATCAAGGCGATGCCGGTACCGATTTTAAGTGTGTCGGTCGCGCCAGCAGCAGCCATTAACGATATGTATGGATCCATCATCTCTTTATAGGGCTCCGGCAAGTCGCCTCCCGGAGGATACGCCGTCGAGCGACACATCGGAATATGGCTATGCTCACCGTACCAGAGCGATTCAAAACCCGCATCTTCAAGCGTTTTTGCCAGCGTCGCCGGATCCGGGTCGTTCACGGTGTTCATGGATGAAAAGCCGAGATGCATACAGAGGTTCCTTCAAGGTTTTGGCTCACAACGCGCCAATGAACATAAGTGCTCAACAGGCAACGCACGACCAGAAAATCGATATAAGCGTCTAAGTTAAAAAGGATTGCCTCTCAAAATCAAGCCATCGAGATTACATTTGCGAACAATAAATACTATTTGAAACAACGTACCTGTAAGCACGTCAACAATTGTGCCCTGCCTCGTGATTAAATCGGCCATATATCTCGTCAACGTCTAACCGCAATCAACGCGGCCCCACGACCAACAAGTGAGCCGTTGGCCAAATCTCCGGTAAACGCACTACCCATGCTCCCCTGATGGCTGGGTCGGCGACCGCAGCACAATACTGACTCGCCGGCCGTTCTCGATAGCGGTATTTCGATAGCGCCATCCGAGCCTATGGGTCACCTGCTCAGTGAGTTTCAGCCCGAGCCCAAAACCCAAGTCGACTTTCGCTCCACGCTCATTGACTAGATGTACCTGCGCGTCGTCATCCATTGAATCGATATGATTAATAATCTCGATATTTTCACGATTTTGTACAATCGTTACGCGGCCGCTATCGGTATGCTGAAACGCATTACGGATGATATTTGATAACACAATCCGGCTAGCTGCGTACGGTAACGTTAGCTCGCAAGCATCGGTGCTGATGGAAACCTCCACGGGTTTATTAGCAAGCAGATAGGTCAGCTCAGCGGTCAATTGCTGCAGCAATTCATCGATAGAAAACGACGTTGCCGTCGGCAAATTATTGTCATCACGACTGAGCCACAACAGGGTTTCGGTCAAATGTTGCATGGTCGTTACCGCCCGGTGTATACGGCCCGCCACCTCGCGCTCACGCTGTGGCGCAGGCAACGCTGCCGCGTTTTTATCGAGCATTTTCTCCAGTAATTCTGTGTTCGACAATATGCTGGCAATGGGCGTGCGCAGCTCATGACTGGCATGACGAACAAACGCCTGTTCGCGCTCCAAGGTTTCTTGCACAGATAAAAGACTCTCACGAATCAACTCAGCCAGCATATTAAGTTCGTAATAACGAAACTCCGGAACGTCATTTTTCAACGTACCAGCATCTAACGATTTCGCCCAATCACCAAGATTTTGAACGGGTTTACCCACAGACCGAATGATTAAAAAGATAAACACCGCGAAAAGCACTATAGCAATAACGGCAAACATAATGATGTACATGAAACGGCTAAATTCTCTCGGGCTCGTTTGCATATCAGCCGGCTTAATCACACGTGCAACATATCGTTTTTCACCGCTTTTATTAACCAAAATAACCGCCAGATACACCGCATTTGGCCTCTGAAAAAAACCGCCACCATCAATGTTCTTAACAAAATCCCCATCACAGGCCGGCTCAGGCAAATTGTTCTGCACATTTTCGGGCAAATCCTGCCAACGTTTGGCCACACGATAACCCAGTATTTCTCCAATGGATTGGTGCGTTAGATCAACCTCATTCGCCGCCTGATACATGAGCTTTTTATTCATGGTATCCAGCCCTTCGATAAAGTTATGGGCAGACATCGATGAGAAAACAATCGTCATACTCGCAGCTAAAAACAATAGCGAGCCAAACAGTGACCAGCGCAAGCTCCCCCTAAGTTGCAATCGTTGTGGTTTCATGGCAAATTCTCCGAATCGCTGCTCGTGTCTCGAGACCCAATCGAAAAACCAAAGCCGGGCACGGTATGGATAAGCCCAGATCGATCAGGAACATCAATGGCTTTACGCAAATGGTGCATATGAACTTTCAAACTATTGCTGTCGGGCTGTTCATCACCCCACACAAAATGCATCAATATATCGCGAGAAACCGGGTGCGGTGCTTGGCGCATCAAACACTCCAATAATTTTAACCCGGTCGGGGTGACTTTAAGCGGTTCGCCATCGCGCAACACTTGGCACGCATCAAGGTCAAGGCTCACATCGGCAACCGTCAATTGGCGCGCCTGACTGCTGCGGCGTCGAGCCAATGCCCGCAGGCGAATTAACAACTCTTCCATTGCGAACGGTTTAACTAAATAGTCGTCAGTGCCTGCAGCGAAGCCTTTGACTTTATCATCCAGTTGATCGCGTGCCGTTAACATCAGCACAGGTACATCATCACCGTCACTGCGAAGTCTATCGCACAGCGTCAGGCCGTCCATTCGCGGCATGTTGATATCCAGCACTAATACCTCGTAGGTATTTTTCTGTGCCAGTTGCAACCCCGCCACACCGTTAGCCGCATGATCACATGTCATCCCTTCAAGCATCAGATAATCTGCGATACCCGCCGCTAAATCCAGATCGTCTTCGACAAGCAATACTCTAAGCATAATTAGATTCTGCCTTTATAAATGGTAGTTCTCAGCGTCCGCAGCCAGAGAAACACTCGCAATGAACTAGCTCCATTAAAGCGTTTAATCCGTCAGGGCCGGAGCATTATTGCCGGTTATTTGCCCTTTTACTCGCTGCAATATACGGCCAAAGTCACGTTGTACCACCAATAACACCGGGATCAGCACCAGCGTAATAACCGTCGCGAATAAGATACCGTAGGCCAATGATGCCGCTGCCGGTTTCAAAAACTGCGCCTGTCGAGAGGTTTCACTCAACAGTGGCGCTAAGCCAGCAAAGGTTGTCACTGATGTTAGCAACACCGCCCGCAAGCGCGATGTACATGCCTCAACAATGGCTTGGGTATAACTTAATCCATGCTCTTGGCGTTCATCATTGAAACGCGAAACCAACAGCAAGCTGTCATTCACAACAACACCGCTCAGGGCCAATATACCGTTTAGTGACAACACCCCAAGCGGAAGATTGTTAATCCAGTGCCCTAACACCGCACCAACAATACCAAAAGGAATGACCGACATAATCACCAGCGGCTGAAGATAAGAACGCAGAGGAATGGCCAGCAAGACATAGATCATCAGCAAGGCGATCAGAAACATGTGTTCAATGGATGAGGTTGTTTCTTGTTGTTCTTCAGCCTCACCCGCAAAGTGGATCGCTAAATCTGGATACTGTCGCTGAAGTTGTGGTACCAGATCACGCTGCAATTGATTAACTAGTTCGTTGGCCGCGATCTGGTTTTTATCAACCACCGCGCTCAGATAAATGGCACGTTGACCATCAATGCGTGTGATTTCTTCCTGTTGATACGCAGTATCGATAGTCGCTACTGACGATAATGGAACAACCATTCCGTCAGGCGTGCGGATTCGGCTTTGCATCACATCACCCAGCGTTTGCCTGTCGGTCTCTGGGTAGCGAACACGCACACGAATTTCGTCTTTGTCACGCTGGTAGCGCTGCACGATAGCGCCGCCAAAGGTGCGCAAAACCTGCTGAGATAAACTCGCGGTATCCATGCCAAGCGCGCGTCCCTCTGGGGTCAAACGAAACTGCAATTGCGCTTGTCCGGTGTCCAAGTTGTCGTTAATACCGCTGACACCAGCCTGCTGCTCAAGCGCTGTTTTAAAGGCTGCTCCAGCAGCTTCCAGAGACTCCAAATCCCAGGCCTTCAGTTCCACTTTAAAGTCATCGCTCAGGCGGAATTTTGAATAAAACAGTAATGCCTGCGTCCCCTCAGGTTGCCCGGTAAGCTTTTGCCAAAGTGCTTCAAATTCACCTGAGCTATAGGGTTTACCTTGATCCAGTTCGATCAACACGCGGCCTGATTTGTCCGCATCGACAGTCACTTGCAAACTCAGTATGCTAGACCCTGTCTGCTGGTGTTTTTGCATCAGCGATGCATCAGCCTCCATCGCCGTTTGCTCAAGTCGCAACAAATTATTGCTGGTTTGACCATAGCTAGAATCGCTGCGCATCGTCACCTGAGCACCGACAATATCACCAGGAATATCCGGAAAGAACGAGACCCGAACAGCGCCCGTCAACGGCATGCCCATTACCAAGACAAAGACGGTGGCAAAACCCAATAACACGGCATAACGGTAGTGAATAGCTCGTGCAATAGCTTGTCGATACACCACTTGGTTAAACCAGTTGAGGCCCGCATCGGCCTTGTGTTGAACATTGGCCCACATACGGCCTAACCAAAACCCTTTGCCTGATGCATCAGCCGGCTTTTTGCGTGTATTCAAATGCGCCAGATGTGCGGGCAATATCAACTTGGATTCCACCATCGACAGCAACAGGCAAATGGTAACCACAATGCCAAAGAACGAAAAAATCTTGCCTAAACGGCCATCAACATTGGCCATTGCGCCAAAGGCAACCACGGTTGTTAACACACCAAATATCGTCGGCACGGCGACTTTCTGAGCCCCGCGAATGGTGTTTTCTAGCGTATCACCATAGCGAGAACGGGTATCATAAATACTCTCTCCGATAACCACAGCATCATCAACGACGATCCCCAGCGCCATGATAAAGCCGAAGGTCGTGAGGTTATTGATGGTGAGATCCGCAAAATTACCGGTCATAAAAAACAGGGTGCCAAATACGATAAATGGCAGGCCAGCAGCCACCCAGAAAGCCACCCGTAGATTCAAGAAAATCGCCAATAGCAAAAACACTAACACGATACCCGTGAAGGCGTTTTCCATCATCAAAGACAACCGCTGCTTGATTGTCTCACTGCTGTCATGCCACGTTGTAATTTCGACACCGGTCGGCAAACGTGTGCTGGTTTTCCAGCTCGAAACGACGCTTTCGGCTTGCTCAACGACCTCGGTGATATCGCTGTTTTCATCCATAACGATATCAATCGCAACGCCGGGTTTACCGTTGAAACGCGAAAAAACCTGTGGATCATCCTCAAAACCGTCATGAATAATGGCGACATCACCCAGTCGAATTAAACTGCCATCTGTAGTCGCCTTCACAATAAGATCGGCAAAATCCTGAGTGTGGTACGCCTGATTGTCTGCCTTCAAACGGATGGTTTTATCACCAGTGCGCAAACTCCCGGCAATATTGGTGATCGATTCAGCATTCACGGCGTCAGCAACATCGGCAAGGGTCAGGCCTAACGCTTGCAAACGTGCCTCATTAATCTCGATCGACATCATCGGCCGCGCTTTGGCTAAGATCGATAAATCCCGAACGGCCGGTTTAGCGAGTAGCTCAACTTTAAGGCGCTCAGCCAGCGATTGCAGTACTGCCCGATCAACATCACCCGAGAGTTGCACATAGATCGCATGATCCGAACGACGAGCCTTATCAATGACCGGTTTTTCGGCATCAACCGGAAAGTTATAAATCGCATCGACTTTGTTTTTGATATCGGTAAGCAGCAGATCGAGGTCGTAATCTGTCATGCGCTCAATGACTACGTTCGTGCTATTCGCCGTTGAGGTTGAAGTAATGCGTTTGATACCCGGAACCGTCTCCAGCGCCTCCTCAACTTTCATGGCTATGCCTTCTTCGTTCTGCTTGGCATCACCACTATCATACGCCACCGAAACTGTGACTCTATCAGGCTCGATACTCGGGAAAGTCTCTTTACGCAGTTGGCCCACAGCAAACAAACCCAGCGCTATTACCGTTAGCATCAACAGGTTGGCGGCCACCGGATTACGGGCAAACCAGGCGATAACACCAGTATGGAGCTGGGCATCAGAGCCATTGCCTGGAAAATTGTTGCTGCCATCACTCATGGCTGACCTCCCATTTCAACAATGGGGTTCACGCGCATGCCTTCGAGGTAACTCGACAACGGACGTATAACAACACGCGCTTCAGAGAGCTTATTCTCAGTAAGCTCTTCTTCATCGTTAGCCGTCTGCGGCGGGTACAGATACACCCATTGATCCTGACGATAAGCCAGTTGACCGGCATATGCCTTCAGCGTGTTATCGGCAGTTACTAACCAAATATCATTGTTTTGCGAAATCGCTGAGGCAGGCAGACGCCAGAGTTTTTCCATGGAACGGCCAGTAACGGTGATCTCAAAAAAATCACCCGGATGTATCGGCGGGTTCTGCTCTAACGGTTTATCGACAGCGACAATCAACGCACGCTGACGGTTGTCTGAATGGGTATGTTGCTCAACTCGATCGAATGTCGCTGGCCATTGATGGCTACTGTTCGCGCGCGACAAAACGATATCGCCATTGTATTGCGTGGTGCCAACATCCAGCATTTGCCATTGTTGATCCGACAACAAAACCGACACTTCGAGCTTGCTGCGACTGTATAAACTGCCCAGTTCGGTACCGGTTTGAACGTATGCCCCGGGCTGTACAAGACGACTCACCACTACACCATCAAACGGTGCACGAATACGTGTTAACGCAAGATCTCGATTAGCTTTGGCAACGCTGGCTTTGGCTTGTTCGAGCACAGCTTGGGCTTTGGCGAGCTGGGGTTTGCGCAAAACCAGCGGTGATGTGGGCTGGCCTTCAAAACCTGATTGCTGCCATTCTTCCAGTGCCTGCTGGCTCTGACGTTCTTCTTCATACAATGCCAATTGAGCATCAGCCATCTGCGCCTTGGCATCGGCAACGGCTTTTTGGTAATCCGTTGCATCAATTTGCAACAGCACATCGCCCTTATCAACCCGGTTACCGGTTTTAAACTGCTCTGATAACTGCTCGATTCGCCCCACTACATCAGATTTTAACGCGAGCGTATGTTCAGCACTGGCTTCTCCCCAAGCCGTTATTTCTGCCCGATACTCGCCCGGGTGCACCACCGCAATACCGACATCCGGGTAGACCGCTTCACGTACTACTGGCGGCTTCTTTTGTGCCGCTTTAATCTGTTGGGCATTAAATGCTAGCGCCAAGAAAATACTGNCCCCGGTCGCCAGAGTTACTAACAATACACGCGAGTGGCTTTTTAGGTATTTCATGTTTTTATTCCAAGACCGAGTGATAACCCAAGGTCAACACGGTTCATCAACCGGTCGTACGTGGCTTGTAGGTATGCTTCCTGCAGATCAAAAGTGCGCTGCTGCACAGTGAGAAGATCAATGATATTGGCAAGGCCGTTGCGATAGCGGTTTTCGTAGGTTGTCGCGCTGCGCAACGCGCTTTTGTAAGCGTCTGAGAGATGCTGCTCTTGTGCTGTGAGCGACACCTCAAGACCCAATGCATCGTTGACTTCTGTCACCGCCATCAGCAGATTTTGTCGATACGCCCAATAGGCTTGCTCTGCCTGAAACCCGGCGATTTCAGCCTGGGCTTTTAAACGTCCACCCTGAAACAATGGCTGGGTCAGATTGCCCAGCAGATTCCAGGCACTGGATGACAATAGATCGGCGCCTGGAGAGCTGCCCGAATCGGTTAACCCAGCAGACAAACTGAAAGAAGGCAACAATGATTTATACGCAACACTGGTGCGATATTGTGATGCCGAGATCGTATGGTAAGCGGCCTGTAAATCCGGGCGGCCAGCTAGAGTTTGCTCCGGTAATCCGGCCAACGGCTGAATCACTGACGGCAATGCGGATTGTTCCAGCGCTGGAATGTCAGCGTCCAGCTTGCCAACCAGTTGCCGCAGTGCGCGCTTTTGCTGCGCCAGAGTTTCACGATAACCGACTAGGCGCGAGCGACTTTGCGCTGACGATGATCGCGCGGTATCGAGATCTTCTAACGTTCCTAAACCTTTGTGATAACGCTGGCGAATCACAGTTTCGTTTCGTTCCAGCACGTCCAACCGCTCGGTTTCAATCGCAATTCGGTTGGTTTGCAAAACCTGATTTAACCAACCACGCATGATATTTGCCGCCAGTGCATTTCGCGCGGCTTCTAGGTTCGCAGCGGCTACGGTGACATCAGCTTCCGCGGCTAATACACCGTCGTTGATTTTTCCCCACAGATCCAACTCCCAGCTGACGTTAACACTCGTGGTATAGACATCCGCTTGATCTTGAACATTGGCCGAGAATCCAGCACTCACCTCAGGAAGACGATCAGCATTGGCAGTAGTGCTTTGCCGATAAACAATCTTCAATGCCAACGCAGTTTGTTTAAGATCTGGGCTGTTATTCAATCCCTCGATAACCAAATCAATGAGTGCAGGGTTTCGAACAAGGTCAGTGAGGTAACTAACTGATTCTATGGACGTAGAGTCGCCATCGCCGGTTTGTTGGTATTGCCAAGATTGCACCTGTTGCTGATCAGCACTGGCGTCGTCAACCAACGTTTGATCGCCAAACTGCGCACAGCCAGCAGAAAGCGCCGCCACTGACACCCAAGTGGCTAATGTGAGACGCCTTGGCCAACGGGCCGATTGTTTCGGGTCGCGGAAAGTAGAATACATCGCCCTGCTCCGGAAAATATTGGCAGCATGATAACGTGGCGCGGGTTAACGGGTGGTTAACGGCATCGGCCTCAATATACCGCCCATCGGCATTGATGGAGTTTGACGCGATTACCACGCAAAAAAACCATCATCGCTACCCGAATCCGCCACATCTAGACCGATCTGCTATCGTTTCATCAATGCCGGTTGCTACCACTCATTGACGATACCTGAATATCGTTTGGAACCAGCCTGATACCCATCACTGACGACGCATATATTTCCGTATCGTGGTGCTATTCGAATGCATGAGGTTTAACGGTTTATGCAAAAAAGTGTTTTGGCCCTGGCAGCAGGAGGGCTAGGTATTGGTCTTGCCGAATTTGCCACCATGGGTATCTTTCCGGATATTTCCAGCGCCCTGAATATCTCCGTTGCCGCGACCGGATATTTTATCGTCAGCTATGCACTGGGCGTGGTCGTTGGCTCCCCCCTACTGATCATTTTTGGCGGCCGATACCCCCCAAAAGCGCTGCTGATAGTGCTAATGCTGATGTTCACGGTTTTCAACCTTTTATCGGCGTTTGCAACATCTTACGACACTCTTCTGGTATCGCGTTTTATGGCAGGATTACCACATGGTGCTTTTTTTGGCGTTGCATCCGTTGTCGCCAACCAACTGGCAATCAAGGGTAAAGAATCCCAAACCGTCGCCCTACTATTTGGTGGTTTTGCGGTGGCTAATTTAGTGGGAGTACCACTAGTAACATGGGTTGGCAATACGATGTCGTGGCGTGGAAGTTATGCGTTGGTCGCACTCGTGGGCCTAGTTACTGTGATCAGCATCAGCATCTGGGTACCAGCGATCCCGAAAGAAAAAGGCAACACCCTCGGCGCCAATTTGAATCTATTCAAGCAACTGGATGCTTGGCTTGCGTTTGGTTTGATCACGGTGGGTTATGCCGGTTTTTTTGCGTTTGGCAGCTACCTTGCGCCGTTGCTTATCACTGTTACACATTTTCCCAAAAGTGCGATTCCATACATGATGTGTGTTGCTGGCATGGGGATGGTTGCCGGTAACTTACTCGGCGGTCGGCTTGCTGATCGCATCGGCGCGATTAAAACCATCGTGATCATGCTAACGTGTATGACCGCTTGTTGGATCATTATCTATTTTACCGTCAGCCACCCTGTACCGGCCGTGATCATGACATTTTTCGCCGGGGCCACATCACTGGGTATGGCGGCACCGATTCAGGTGTTGATTATTCGTTTATCCGGCGATGCACGCTTGCTCGGGTCGGCCATGATTCAAGCCAGTTATAACGTCGCCAATGCGATGGGCGCATTCTTGGGCGGTATCCCGATTGCGATGGGCTATTCAGACAAAAGCCCCGAACTGGTCGGGGCAATATTATCGATGGGCGGCCTTGTTATTGCTCTGTGCCTGGCTATTCGACTGCGAAATGCCAAGCGCTATTATCATTAGGTCATTTCGAGCTGCCCTTCTTCATCAACCCGAGAAGATAACAACGCGGGTAAAAAACATACCAGAAACAGGCTATAAGCAATGATCCAGCTAACGCCACTGACGGTCCATGCAGCAAAGGGTTGATTCAGCAATGTCAGAAGCAAGCGGGCCAATGCAGCGAAAAAGGTCAACGAAAATGCCAACGACATTAACCACGATACCTGCTGGCTTCGGCCCGTATACACTAAGGTCACTCGGCTCATCATTGACATAATCATCGCACCGGCACTACCGAGAGCAATCACATGTAAGGCGAGGTTCATATGTAACGCCGGAATGAAAAAGCTCAATCCCATCAGCACCAAACCGATACCGAGCATGGCGTTACCCAAGTGCAGCGACCACAACAACGGATCACTCAATACCTCTTCGCGCAACCAGAACAACTGCCGAGCCAGATGAACAACGCCCGCGGCCAAAATTAACGGCGCAACTGTGATGCCTAGCGACCAGAAGTTATTCAAAATATACAGCGCAATGCTGCCCACGCTCAGAAGAAACAACAAAGGGCTAAGCCATTCAGGGCTCATATCTTCATAATCATCGATACGCTGAGCCGTCAACTTGGGCATCAACCAACCCGCTGCAACGCTGATCATCAAACCAATCGTCAATACACCCGCACCGCTGCAAACTGAGGTTAAATGCTCCATCCGCTGAATAATCATGGCGAACATGCCCAAATCCAATAGCATCAAGCAAATAAGAATCGGAACAAACACGCGCTGATTATGGTTACCCGAACGTTCAACCGCACGCCAAAACATAAAGATACCAATTGACCACCACAGCAAGGTGGTAACTGCTGCAAGCTCGATACCGCCATTCATGGGANCCAAAAACGCGATCCGGCTAACAAGCCATAATCCGAAGAAAACGACCAATATCGCCCCACTCATTTTGCGAACCTTCTGCCCCTGTTCACTGATAGTCAGTAAAAAGCTCATCGCAACGGTACCGATAAAGCCAAACAAGAATTCGTGCATATACCAGGCCCAAGGGCTGATGATCGAATGATTGATAAACAGCGGCTGCCCGGTGAGGCGATAAAGCCAGATAAATTGCGTAATAATTGACCATAACGCCGCCATTAAAAAGCCTGGGCGGAATGCGGCCTGCCAAAAAGGATGCTGGAAATAGTGTCGTTGTAATGATTCATCAGCGAGAGGGTACATAAATAAAACCTCTTTAAGAAAATCGCCTCAAACTACCTATGTAGCAAGAAGCTGTTACCTGATGTGTATCAAGTTGCGTACCAGATCGATCAAAATCAGGTTTTATGGGCACTTAAGGGATCAATGCTCATTGCCGTTGTCAAAATGACACCCACACAAAAAGTGTCGGAATGACACGAACGTGCTTTTTACACCACACGAATCCACTATGAAGATGCGCATTTATGTCTCATCCAACTGATGACAACCTGATCGAGCTGGCCATCGATATGGCCAACAGCCTACGAGAGCCCGACCGCTTTGATCGGCTAATCACCAATGTGCGCATGGCGATCGGCTGTGACGCCGTGGTATTGCTGCGTTTGCACGGCCGCAAGCTGATTCCGCTAGCCCATCACGGGCTTATCGACGAAGCCATGGGGCGGCGCTTTGACATCGATGACCAACCCCGCTTTCGGCAAATTTGCCAATCAAAGGGGCCGCTGGATTTTCCTGCCGATTGCAAACTCCCCGACCCCTACGATGGCATCATCGCCGGTGCGCCCAATATTCGTGTGCATTCATGCATGGGTATCCCCTTGTATGATGACGATGAGCTTTTTGGTGTATTGACCCTCGACAGCCTTGAGTCAGAAGCATTCAAACGTATTCCCGAGCGCACCCTCGACATCATCAGCGCCATGGCAGCAGCCACATTGAATACCGCCATCTTGATTCAAACCCTGGAAGACCACCGGCGCGAACACCATCCTGGTGCCCTCAAAAAGGGCAGTGAAATTGATGAGATGATTGGCCAAAGCCCGCAAGTAAAACGTTTGCGGCAAGAGATTGATGTTGTTGCGACGTCTGACTACACCGTTTTGATTGAAGGTGAAACTGGCGTCGGCAAAGAGTTGGTGGCTCGAATGATCCATAGCCACTCCGGTCGAAGCGATGCGCGCATGGTTTACGTCAACTGTGCGGCGATTCCCGAGCAATTGGTTGAAAGTGAATTATTCGGTCACGTCAAAGGTGCATTTACTGGGGCAGATCGGAACCGAGCCGGTAAGTTTTCACTGGCAGATGGTGGCACACTATTCCTTGATGAAATTGGTGAACTGCCATTGGGGATTCAAAGCACCTTGCTTCGTGTACTGCAAAGCCAGGAAATTCAGCCGGTTGGCCAAGATACCGTTGAAAACGTCAATGTCAGAGTACTCGCCGCTACCAACCGCGAGCTAGAGCAAGAAGTTGCCGAAGGTCGATTTCGCGCCGNCCTCTATCATCGCTTAAGCGTCTATCCAATTTCAGTGCCGCCGTTGCGTGATCGAGCCGGTGACATCGCATTATTGTCAGGTTATTTTGCCGAACAAGTGCGCCGTAATTTGGGCATCAGTAATCTAACAATTGATGATAAAACGCTGGAGATTCTGCAATCTTACAAATGGCCAGGGAATATTCGCGAACTCGAACACGTCATCCGCCGCGCCTCGCTGAAAGCCCGTGCCCGATATACCCTCACAACCGGCCACGGTGAACAACCACCAATCATGGTAATCGACGCCACCGATGTCGAGCACTTGCGGAACCAACCAACCATATCAATACCGGAAGCAATGCCTGAAACCATACCGACCGGTATTTCTTTGCGCGAAGCCACTGAGAATTATCAGCGACGACTGGTTCAACAGGCGCTGGACGTTAGTGACGGCAGCTGGGCCAGCGCTGCTCGGCAACTCCAAACCGATCGCGGCAACCTGAATCGGTTAGCTAAACGTCTTGGTGTTAGCATTAAAAAAACCGTGACGGCTGAAGCTGAAGCATCGGACAAAAATAATTCGGAAGACGATTAAATAGGAGGGATAAATACCGCAAGGCGAGAGAAGAAGAGAAGAAGAGAAGAAGAGAAGAACGATTTTGAAGGAAAGGCCATCCATGGCCTTAAGGGTAGCACTCGGTTTACACCGCCCGAATCAGGGCAGCGTTAAAATTGGTCATGCGGGCCGAACACTTCATAGTGAATTCGACCATCATCGACACCTAAATCAAGCAATTGCTTTTTAGCAAACTGCATAAACGCAATCGGGCCACATAGATAAAACTCACCGTTTTCAACTGGAATGTCGTCAACTACCGCTTGCAGATCCATCACACCGTTATGGGCATTATTGCTTTGGCTTTTATCGTTTTCATACCAAGTATGTGTTGTTAGATTCATCAAGGTTGATAATTCGGTAACACGATCACCAAACGAATGTTGATCAGCATCTTGGCAAGCGTGCAAGTACACCACTGGCAACGAATGTTGATCGGCGTTTAACTGCTCTAACATTGATTGCATGGGGGTCAAGCCAACGCCAGCACTAATCAACACTACCTCAGCGTTAGAGGGTTTTAGATAAAAGTCACCGGCAGGCGCATAGGCTTCAATTTCATCACCGACTCGCAGTTGATCATGTAGGTAGTTTGAAACAATGCCCGGAACTTCATTGGCTTCTCGTTTAACAGATATCCGGTAATACTTGTTATTTGGTAATCCTGACAACGAATACTGACGGACTTCCAGCCATTCGTGCTCGGGCATCGACAAACGCAGACCTAAATATTGCCCAGGTTTATGGGCAATCACCGATTCGCCGTCGACGGGTTCCAATTCAAAACTATTCACCAACGCCGACTCACGACGGGTAGAAACCACACGAAAACGGCGCTCGCCAGTCCAACCGCCCTTTTTGTCGGCATTTTCTTCATACAGGCTTTGCTCACGTTTGATAAATATATCGGCCAACACACCATATGCGGTAGTCCAGGCTTCCTCCACATCATGAGTGAAGGCATCGCCGGCCAGTTCGCGCAGAGTCTCAATGAGATGATGGCCAACGACGGCATACTGCGCAGGCTGCACATTAAAGCTGGTATGTTTTTGCGCAATACGCTCAACCGCATCAGTCAATGCAGCCGGGTTTTCGATATTCATAGCATAGGCGGCAATCGCATCAAATAAGGCTGCTGGCTGACGTCCGCTTTGTTGATGGGTCATATTGAAGATGTTCTTCAACTCAGGGTTGTGGCTGAACATACGTTCATAGAAATGTGCGGTGATATCAGTACCTGCCGACTCTAACAGAGGGATAGTGGCCTGAACGGTTTTTATATGTTTATCAGTTAACATAACAACTCCTGATTATCGAGATCCCAAACGGGGAGAAAACAAAATAGGTGTGTAAACAATAAGGAAACAAATGAAGGCAATAATCCAAAAGCCCGCACTGACTACCCAAGCATTCTGATCATGACCTGCCAGAGCTAAACCAGCACGAACCAGCGCGCCAACAAATATGCCAACAAAGGCAAATACCATCACCGGTGAAACCTTCAACGGGCGCCCAGTGTGGCCAAGAGATACCCGGCTCATCATCGACAAAATCATTGCACCAATACTGCCAACTGCTATTAAGTGCAGCGCAATCGCGAACGGTAAGCTGGTGAGAAAGTAACTGAAACCCAATAACAACAGCCCGAATCCCAATGCAAAATTCGCTAGATGCAACGACCAGAGCAACGGGTTTTTCAGCACCTGAACCATAACGCCTGGCTTCAACCAGTGCATCTGACGCACAAGATGCAAAAAACCAGCAACAAACATTAGCCAAGCTGGATTCAAACCCAGATCAATCAAACTGGTTAGAACGAAAACAACAGCCCCCGAAATACTCACCAACATGACAGCAACGTCAAGCCCCGGCCAAGGATCAATAGCGTACCCAGGAATCGCACGTTGCGTAAAAAACGGAATAACCCGGCCACCCACTAAACCAATCAGTAAGCCGATCACCAGCACACACGCACGCGCTAGAATAAGCGCAGCGGCCATATCGTTATAGACTGCGGCCAGTAAAAAGCCGATATCCAACAACATCATGGCAACCAGTACCGGTATAAAAACCCGGTTACGAGAATTATTAGCTGCCTCTATCTGCACGGTGAATGACGCAATTGCGATCGCCCACCAAGCAAAGGTTGCCAAAATGGCCAACATAATCGCGATACCCGACGGGTACAGCAGGCAAACCCGGATCGCAATCCACAACAAGGTCAGCATTATCAAACATTTACCGTGGAGGCTGCGTTGACCCGTCCACGTTTGCGACGCAGTGAGAAGAAAGCTAATCGCAACCGTTGCGGCAAACCCAAATAGCATTTCATGCACATGCCACAACAAGGCACTGAGTGGGCTACTGGCAAGAAAAAGCGGGTCTACCGTCAGGTACAACACCCAAAGCGTCAGGCTCACCACTGACCAAGCGGATGCCAGCAAAAAACCAGGGCGAAACGCCAGCTCCCAAAGCGGCCAGTCTTGCACCCGATGAGCGCGCGATCCTTCAATCGACAAATACATACGTTGATCCTGTTCCCTGTAGTAGTCGGCAAATACGTTAACGTCACCAGACATATAGCTATATCTATACCACTAATTTTTATTCTTTATTTATCAATATGTTACAGAATCTTTACATTTTAAAAAGGTCATAATGACTCAATCATTTTTGAGTCTTAATGACCTACATGTTATCTTTTAACAAATCTTGTAAAACGCCGTAAACACCATGCCCAATGTTAATGACAGCACCCTGATCGAGCTCGCCATTGATCTGGCTAACAGCCTGACACAGGAAGACCGGTTCGAGCGCCTGCTCACCAATGTTCGAAAAACCATCAACTGTGACGCCGTTGTATTGTTGAAAACCGATGCCGACATCCTGATCCCATTGGCGCAGCAAGGGCTAACGAGTGAGGCAATGGGCCGTCGTTTTGTTATCGACGATCACCCAAGATTTCAACATATCTGTCGCTCGCCAGGGCCCGTTTGCTTTCCATCCGACAGCCCGTTACCTGACCCTTACGATGGCATGATCGCCCACCATGCCAGCCTGCATGTACATGCTTGTATGGGGTTACCGCTGTATCAAAACGATGAACTCTTCGGCGTGCTGACATTGGATAGCCTTACGGTGTCGGCATTTGATGCGATTCCGGAACGGACTCTGGCGATTATTTCCGCAATGGCATCCGCAACACTTAAAACGGCGGTGCTGATTCAACAACTGGAATCGCACAACCGCCACACACAGGCTGTTGTTACCGAGCTAACCAATGAAGGCCTGAAGAAAGACGGCGGCGAAATGATTGGGCACAGCCCATTGATGGAAAAGCTGCAAAACGAAATCAGCCTGGTTGCACCATCAGACTACGCAGTGTTAATTCAAGGTGAGACCGGCGTTGGTAAAGAACTAGTAGCACGGCTACTCCATCAACGTTCGAATCGAGCAGGCGGCCCTCTGGTCTACGTCAACTGCGCGGCACTGCCAGAGCAACTGGTTGAAAGCGAATTATTTGGCCACGTCAAAGGCGCATTTACCGGCGCCGATAAATCACGTGCGGGTAAGTTCGCATTGGCTAACGGCGGAACCTTGTTTCTTGATGAGATTGGCGAGCTACCACTAAACGCGCAAAGCAAATTGCTGCGTGCGCTGCAAAGCCAAGAGATCCAACCTGTTGGTCAGGATCAGGTAGAACATGTGGATGTTCGAGTGATTGCAGCGACCAATCGAGATCTGCAAGATGAAGTCACTAACAGTGAGTTTCGTGCCGACCTCTACCATCGCCTCAGTGTGTTTCCCTTAACGGTGCCAGCACTTCGTGATCGAGTCGGTGACATCGCACTGCTATCAGGCTTTTTTGCTGAACAAATTCGCCGTAGTTTGGGTATCAGTAGCCTGGTGATTGGCCAGCCGGCGCAAACAATTTTGGAAAACTACGATTGGCCCGGCAATGTTCGAGAGTTGGAACATGTTATTCGACGTGCAGCTCTGCTCGCTCGCGCCCGTGCAGACAACCAACGCAGTCGCTCAGGGCAAGCCCCCATTGTTAGCATTAACACAGCGGACATTGAGCACTTGCAACCGACAGGTGCAGCTAACGTGATACCGTTAGCTGCAGATATTCCACAGCCTGCACCCACTCACAATGAAATAATCAAACTGCGTGACGTGACAGATACCTTCCAGCGACAATTGATTCTTCAGGCTTTGGAAAACAACGGCGGCAATTGGTCGGCAGCGGCGAGAGCACTCACAACCGATCGCGCTAACCTTGCTCGACTAGCGCGCCGTTTAGGCTTAAACGTGGAGAAAACAGTGACTAAAAACCACTAGCGGCGAGCGCCATATACTGAGCGTAATTTCAGAGACTAACGCACGTACTGGTAGGCCCTGATTAGTGCGGCATTGGTTCCGCTATGTCAGTTTGATCTACCGTTACTGGTTCAGACTTATCCAACTCATCAATCATTCCGCCACCCTGTAATTCTTGCGGACGTACAGGTGAGCGCAATTCCTGATTAAAGAAATCTGCAATCGCGGTAAGCGCGAGCTGACGTTTTTCCGGCGTTTCAAACAGTATTTCGTGATAGGCCCCAGGCACAACGACCGGCTTACCACCCACACACACGGTCTCATTGTGAGCGTTGCGCTCTTTGCAAAACGCATCCTGAGCATCATTGGATACAACGCTGTCGGCACCGGCCTGAACAATCATTAACGGGGTAGAGATACGGTTAGTTTGCCCCATTAATTCAGGTTCAGCATCACACACCGCAGCCAACCAACCAGAGGTAACACCACCCAAACGAATCTGAGGGTTCTCCATTTCGAGCGTTGCAAAAGCATTGTAGTGCTGACGAGAATGCGTCAAGCGGTTACCTTCAAATGACTTCGGCTTCCACGGCCCCTGTGACGGCATATAATAGGATTCGCTGCCCGCTACGCTGGCAAGCCAACGCTGCGCGCGTGCAACCACACATGATGGCCCAAAAGGCAATCCGGTATTCGGCTGAACCATCGGCGAAACCAGCGCTGCGGCCCGAAAAGGATTCGGATATTGTTCCAGATAACGAATCAACACCGCTCCCCCCATTGAATGGGTCAAAACGAGCACCGGCCCGCTTTCGTGCTCACTCACCACCTGCTGATAAATTCGATTCAGATCATTGGTGTAGTTACTAAAATCCGCAACATAGCCTTTGGTGATGTCGGTTTGCATCCGGCCGGATAGCCCCTGTCCACGGTGGTCATAGCTATAAACATTAAACCCTTGATGATAGAAATCCTGGATGATATCCGTGTATTTCAACCAGGTTTCAGTACGCCCGTTGATGATCAAAAGCGCTGGCCGCAATCGTCGATCATGATGGCGCGCAGCAACATAACTGAGCGTCACATCATCCACACCCTGAATCTGCCCAGACACCATAATGTCGCTAGAGCCATGCTGGTGTTGTGTCTGAAGCTGCGTCGGTTGCGCCTGATGCTGCGTCGGTTGCGCCTCATGTTGATGGCCTTCTGCCGAGCCTTCTGCCGAGCCTTCTGCCGAGCCTTCCGCCGGGCCCACATCCGCTGTCGCAGCCATCGATAACGTCAACAGCACACTGGTAGTAAAACGTGTCAGGCTGATTTTCAAATCCATGATATTCCCTTTATACATCTCAACACTTTTCATCCCCGAAATCGCATTAACGCCAGCGCGGCTTACGCTTAATGCACCGTGTTCCAATTACATTATTGGGCTTCAGCAGCTACCACAGGCGCTTTGTTAGTTTTGCGATCAATAAACATTAACAACGGTGGCAACAGGAGAAAATCCAGCACCAAAGCCGCCACTAAAATAACCGCAGCCATCAAACCCAGATCACTATTCGGCCTGAATGACGATGTCGACATCATCAAAAACCCCGCCACCAATACCAGTGTGGTGATCCATAACGCCGGCCCAACACTGTGGAATGCGAATCTTACGGCATCTTCGGTACTTTTGCCCAGCCGCTGAGCATGTAAATACTTACTCAGAAAGTGAACGGTATCGTCCACAACGATACCGATGGTGATCCCCAGAATCGTCATATGTGCCATACCCAGCTCGCCGATATACAGCGCCCAGATACCAAAACCGATTCCTGCAGGTAACAGATTCGGGATCATACTGATCAATCCGAATTTTGCAGATCGCAACGCAAACGCCAATACCACTGAGATGGTGAATAGCGCCAGCAAGGCACCTTCAATACTGGATACCATCGCCCGTCCACCAAGATGTGCCCAAGTTACACTGAGGCTCGCGCCCGGATGGTACATGCTAGACGGGGCGTTTTTCTCTAACCATTGCGCATTGTCATGTTCATGACGAAAAACATCGCGACTATCAAGCGTTGGGTATCCAACAATCAAGCGTGTTGCCGATTTATCGCTGTTAATCGATAAATCCATATCAAGGCCATACGGCAACGACATCTCATACAACAACAAGTATTGAGCCGCCAACTCTCGTGATTCCGGAATGCGATAAAACGCCGGGTCATCATTGTGCATGTTCTGATTCAGACGCTTGATAATATCGGTGTAACTCTGCACTTGGGTAGCATCGGGCTGCGCACGTAAAAACTCGGTAAAATCATCCAGATGCTGCAGGTATTGCGGGTCAGATATGCCGCCAGGGCCATCCGCTTTGAGAGAGTACTCAATCGTATACAGCCCACCAAATTCCTGGTCGAGGTAATCCGTTGAGGTGCGGAATTCATGCGGGGCTTTAATCGTTTCCGTAAACCGGTCATTGATGATATTGCGCGGCGCCAATGCCAGCAGTAAAACAGAGACGGCCAACACAACCAAAAAGATGGATCCTTTGCGGGCGATAACGATATCGGCAAAACGGTCCATCCATTGTGCATAGTGGTTACCGCCGCTAGCTTTGCGGTTGATCGGTAATAACAACAAGTAGCCAGGCAAAAACGATAGCGACAACACAAATACAATCACCACACCAATGGCAGTGATATTGCCTAGATCCTGGGCGGTTGGCATTTCTGAAAAATTCATGCTGAGAAACCCGATCGCCGTCGTCAAGCTCGTCAAAAAGATGGGTTTAACGTTGATCAGCAAACTCGACATCAGCGCCTCTTTCTTATCGACTCCGGTGCGGTAGGTTTGTAAAAAATTCACCAGAATGTGCACACAATGCGCCATCGAGACGGTAATAATCACGTTAATCGACGTTAGCGATAACAAACTGATCGTGATACCAAACCAGCTCGACAAGCCCAAACACGCCACCACAGACATCACCGTTAGCAAATACACACCCACAACCGCCACCAGTGAGCGTAATAATATGGCCAGCAAGCCGTAGATAATCAGGTACATCACCGGGATTACCGATTTGATATCGTCATAAGCGCCACCAGCAACAGCGGTATTATTGATAACACGCCCGTTCAGATAGACGTCCAAACCCGGATTCTTCACCTGCAATTCAGCAACTAACGCGCGCACAGCCTGATCGATTTCTATTTCATCTTTTTTGCGGGATTCCGGCGATAGATTGAACATCACATTAACGATCGCATCACTGCCACCGCGATTGACTAACCGGTTAACCAGCGTCGGCTCATTAACAAAAATATCTCGATACTCGGCGATCTGCTTATCGGTAAGATCAGCGGGTGCTTCCAACACCGCTTCAACGATCAACTCGTCATCATCACTGTAAGTATGCTGATAGTTGGCGATAGAATCGACACGCCGCGAATGCGGCAGCTCCCAGCTTTTTTCGGTTAACCAAGCCACGCTCTGCAGGTGCTTACGCGTAAAAATGCTACCGTCTTTCGCTGACAAAAGCATAAGAGCCGAATCGATCTGACCATACTCATTTTCGATTTCACTGTACTTCAGGAAGAACGGATCATCAGGAGGGAAGTTATTACGCGCATCATCATCGAAGTCGAACCTCGACACGCCAGCCGCCATAATAATAACGGCGAGTAATGAGAGTAGAATCCCTTTACCGGCATGATTCATGATGGCTTGAACAATGGGTGACTCCAAGGTTAATCCCCTGATTAGATTAGGTTTTTCTGATTTTAACGACGCGCAGAAGTTAACTCCAATCTAACATTTCCACAAGATGTTATTGCATAAATCGACTTAGCTGCCTATCACTTGAAGATTGGATCGTTTAACGAGAAATCCGGAAGAATTCAAAGCGACTTTGACGCTCAGGTTGCAAATAGTGCTACCTATGCTTCCGGCCATTCAATGGAAATCAAATGCGGCTTTCAAAAAAGTGATACATAAAATTCGACGATAAACCGACCCACATTACCTTCTTCGATAATGCAACTGAAATGACAAGTTGTATGCCGCCACCAACCAGCCAAAGCCGTTGGTCTACTTCACCGAATAACAATCGTCACTTTTCAAGGCGTTATCGCCTACTAAGAAAGTATCGCGCATAAAAAAGACCAATTCCCTGTTGCTTTATACAGTGAATTGGTCTTTTATTGATCCTGCTATCACCTCAAGCGGAGAATAAATAGCAGAGACATTTAACTAAAAACGAAGACGCCACCCCTAGGTGCTACCAACACCCAGAGGCAGCTAACCACAACAGACTAAACGGAGTCCATAATGGCTGAAGATCATATTACGCTAGAGTCTCGCTCGGCAAAAGAAAAATCGCCTACCCCCTCTACGATTCGATATACGAAAGTACTAGAAACAATACCCGTCAAGCAACGTACCCGCAGTGCAGGTGTACATTACATTCCCATCGACATTGACCCTTGCATTGTGATGTCGGGTAAATGGCTCAGTAAACACGGTTTCGTTATAGGTGAAGACCTAACGATTGAGCTGTCTAACGACTGTATGATTATTCGACCTAAAAAGGCGTATAAGGCTAGGAGTCGTGAAATTGTCGCTGAGTCTATAGAGGAAAACGAAGGATAGCGGCATCAAAGCACACTGCGTACTAACATTATGGCAGTGTGCTTTTCTAGGGCTACATTCATAGACATATTGCTGGAAAATACCAATACAGCATTGTGTGTGGGCACCAGTCTCCAATGACTAGATCAGCTGCCTACAATGAATAATGGGTGTCCTCCATTATTACGACCCTGAATTCAAATAATAAGTGCAACGCAAAAAGAAGAAAGTCAGTTGCTGGTAAAATAGGCAGATCTGACCCAGCCTATATCGAGCGACAATGAAGACGTACCAGCAACAGATCTTACAGCGACGGCTGAGTTTTATGAGTAATCAGGATCATGAATTCTCTGTCATTTTTCAGGAATTAAAAGATCGTGGCGAATTTCAATATCTTTTTCACCGAAAAATAGGTATTTTTTAGAAATTTTATCAAGTGAAAGAATGCGTTTCTCTTTCTCACCGTTCAACAAAATATCATACCGCCTTTTTAAAAGATCAAGTTCATACAAAGAGTTGTCTCCATATATGTCCGATGTCAACACATAAACATACCTGCTATTGAATGCAGGAAAGTAAATTTGCTTTACGTCTATAGACCACCCTCCATTCTGCCAGAACCGGGAATATTGGGACCAACTCCCGACTCTAGCAACCTCATCACCGTATACTCTAAGTATAAACCCAAGTTGAGTACCTACAGCATCATCACAAAACTGATATGCAACATAATCCCCCATCTTATCGAATGGATAAAGCACTTCCGAGTTTTTGCATTTTTTTCCGAAAAGGTCGATAAGTTCCCCGCCTGCAAATGCAAACTGACCAAGGCTAAGTACTAAAAAGATTTGAATCTTAAGTAGCTTATTCATTTAATCACCTTCAAAGATTTCAGAGGGTCACTTGCATGTAAATCTTGTATAGCTTTTGTTCCTGCATCTGTTGTACGAATACAGCCTAAGGTCGCAAAATCCGGTCCTGACCTACCTAAACCGTCTGCTTTTGTGGCTCTTCCAGAATGCACACCCATACCTGTTCTGTTCGGCACTTTGAAAACAAAATTACCATTCGTCCCATAAGCACTGTCTGAACTAGCACCCTCATGAGGCTTGTGATAAGCAAATTCATGAGTCCCCTCAGGATACTTCCCATTACTCTTACTTGAGGCATTGTTCGCGGCATAATACAAACCAACTGCCTTACCATCCGCCCCAATTAAAACGAGTGCGCCGGTTGAATCATTGTAAACCAAAGTCGACAATCCAGAAATATCGATGCCGTTCAATGGGTTATTCCACACATATGAATAAATATTAGGGCCGTCGCCCAAACCAATTGGGTCTCTTGCCGTCCAACGTCCAGTTTCAGCATCATAATCTCTATATCCAAAGCGTGTTAATCCGGCATCAACATCATATAAACCACCCGCAAATCCGAATGGGAAACTAACTGTGGGATTGGAATCGGATACGATATTGCCGTAGCTGTCGTAATCGATCGCCTTCACAACCTCCCCATCAGCGTTTGTAATAAAGCGTGGCGTTCCAAGATGATTGCTCAAGATATAGAACTTATTGCCGCCTTCGGTATAGCTGGTTGGCGTATGGCCCGTTGTGTACTCAAACCGCTGTTTAAGGCTGCCATTAGCATTAAATGTTGCGAGTAATCTTGTTTTGTTCTCCCACAAGTAATGCTCAACCACGTTACCGTCAACTAACTTCGATACCCGATTGCCCAGCGCATTATGGGCGTAAGAAACCACTTTATCAGGCATCGTCACTTTTTGAAGCCGCCCTAAGCTAGTGTATTGATACGTAGTAACGACAGCCTGGTTCTGGCTAGCTGCTGTCTTTTTCTTTAATCGGCCATCATCATCATACTCATAGGTATCATCACCCCGTGTGAGTAATTGATCACCTAGGTTGTATGTTGCTGCTACAGTGTTCGTATTGAGTGCATGACTCGTTGTCTGCAGACGGTTACCGTTTGCATCAAACGTATAATGCTCAACCAAAACGCCATCCTTATATACCTGGGTTAAACGATCTCTATTATCGTAATCGTACGTGTACTCGATCGCCCCTACTGGCGTTGTTTCCGTCTTGCTATCGATGCGACCAACATTGTCATACCCCAATATATAGCCATACGATGTATCGCCCACGCTGATTTGTGTGCTTTCAATTTCACCATACTGATTATGCGTATAAGTACGTGTGTAATCATCGTCAGAAATACTCGTTACTAAACCGTGCAATGCATGGTTAACCACCGAGTAACCATGAACACCCGTTAATAGCCCATCGTTGTCATACGTTATGTCGCTCGATGCGCCAGCGTAAGTGATGTTATTAACTTCGAAGTCATTGTTGTGTTGGTAGCTAATGATTTCGTTTAAAACGCCGCCATGCTCAACCGCCGTTAACAAACTGCCGTTGTAGTCGTAGCTCAATGTCTCCGAGCCCTCAGTTACATTTACCAGTTTTCCGTTATCATGGGCATAGGTGATCGAACCCTCCGGCAACGTCGTATTGACTAGCTCATTATTGACGAACGTATTTTCAATACGGTTACCCGACGGATAGTTAATCGCCTTCAAACGGTGGTCATTGTCGTATTCGTGGGTAGTTGTATTGCTATTGCCTGCTGTAGTTGGCGCACTTTCTGACGCAACTTTGTTCACGCCATTTACAGTGCGGCCATAAGTACCTCCCGTTGGGGTAACTGTGGGCAGAAGATTACCGTTATTATCGTATTCAATAGTCACACTGTTATCGTCAGCGTACACAATCGTTTCGATACGTCCAAAATCATCATGCGTAAACGAGGCCTCTAAACCATCGGGCCTTGTTATTTTCGATACAAAGCCAGCATCATTGCGATCAAATGTTATGGTTCGATCGCTTACTGTTTCAGTTTTTACGCGTCCACGCGCATCGTACGTAAAGGTTGTTTCGTTTAAACCGCTTCGTACGATGGATTGTACCGACAAACTATCTGGATCGAAGTTCGTTGTCGTCACCCGCCCTTCGNGTGACGTAATCATTGTTGATCCATTATTAGCGTTGTAGGCAACAGTAAATACGGCCCCGTTAATATCCGTCGTTTCAACGTAACTGCTAAAGTCAACGCCTCCACTGCCATATATTCGATCAATGTTTGTGTTGCTGGTAAGCCCGTTGGCCTGCTTAACTTTTATCGAGTTAGGGAATTCCTGCAACGTCTTAGGATCAACTGAGTTATTGGTTGTGGTTGTTACGCCGCCATACGTTTCTTTCACAGTGAGTTTATCTGCACTGGTTGTACGTGTGTGTACACTGCCGTTTTTATACGTCGTTTTTAACCAACTCGAACCATCTGGCAACACCTGTTGAACGAACGTTTTATCGTCAGCCATAGCGGTAATAAAACCGTATTCCACTTGGTTGCCGTTAATGATCGATCGAACAAAGTCCCATCGTCCATTTTCGCTGTCCGTCGTTTTGTACACACGACCTTCTTCATCAAAATGATGGACAAAGCTATTACCGTTTTGATCGATCTTTTCGGTTAACAAACCTGTATCGTCTTCGTAGTTAAAGGTGAAATTAGTACCATCATCGTACGCAACATTCTTCAGATCATTGTTGCCATCGATCGTCAATTCTGTCACGTGGCCATCTGGGGAAACAATGCTTTGTGGCTTGCCATCGCTGCCCCTGTTTATCACAACCTTATTGCCGAATTGATCCGTGATAGACACTAACTGTGGGGTATCGTCAAAATCGGCATAGTCGAAATCTTTGGTTGTTACGCCGCTATCTAGGTCAAACGTTGTTGTGTGATTGCCCCTATTATCAAAAGTGTAAGGGAATCGCGCTAATGAAGCCGAATTTCTTACACATCGCACGTTATAAATGTGCTCTTTCAAAAACACAGATCGGTTTAAGCCAATACTTTCAACAGCCCATGCACGATCTTCACGTGTTGGATGCGGTGTAGAGGCCCAATAAGGCAAGCGGAAAAATGCGTTTTCATCCCAATAAAACAACTCAGGGTCAGCAGGCCAATCCAATTCGGTTTGATGAATAAAGGTATTGTTGGGTAATACATACAAAAGTTCGTTAGCGTTGGGTAGCCGCCAATCAGCATGGCCTGCATGTGTCGAGGCTTCACAGTGCTCAATCGCTTCTTCCCAAGGCAAATGCAGTGATTCGTTTTCAGGGGTATCTTGCCACATCAACCCATTACTACGATCAGTGACAACCGATTGATCGTCATCACGCACTAACCCTTGTCGATACTGTGTATCCAATGATTGGCCGCGAACACAAACCGTTGTAAGCAAGTCATTATAAAAATTCAATGTGCGTAAATGCCATACGTGCCGTACTCGATTGAGATCGTAGATAATTTCGTCTTGTGCTGCACCGGATTTATCCACGGTGTAGCCTAGCTCTTTGGGTGTTGGGAGACGCCACGCTACAAAACTATCACTTGGCAACGCCGCACAATAAGCTGCAGCGTGTGCTTTATTTCGTGTTTGAAGCGGAGTTTGTGTGTATTCCCATTCCAAACCAGTGACTTTATCCAACAAGAAACCGTCTTTAGTGATTTCGTAATCAATCGACTTACTGCCGGTTTGATAATGGCCATCATCGCCTTCAACTTGGCTTTCAGTGATCCCCGTGCGTAATACCCGCGATTGTGGTTCAACCTCCATTGCTTCGCCGTCGCCAAAATAGAGAGTGCCCAGCGGATCAAAATTGTGCAGCTTGTCGATGCCCCAGCCATTCGCCAATTGGTTTTGGTACGTGTTTTTAAATGTAATGGTGTGCGTGTCCCAAACAGTTAGTAAATCTCGCGCCTCGATACTTGTTACGATACCCCCTACGATCGCCCATTGCTTCGGAAAGGCAGATAGCGGTAGGTTTGCTGTCGAAGCATTCCCCGAACCGGCATACGGCACACGATAACGATAGCCGATGAATACACGGCCTAGCACATCCCCTGTTGGGCGATGGCGCGTAATGTCTTCGCCATCCCAAATAAATTCCACATCTTTATTGGTTTTGGGGGCTATCGTTTTTTCAAACACATGGCCGCCAACTTCCAGTCGAACCACGATATCTTCCAAGTCGTCTGGTATTTCGTCGCCAGACACGCTCACAGTCGCCTTATGCTGGAATCCGGGCGCACGCTCGCTGGTGTAATGCAGCATTAAGTCGGTGCCGGGTATCGGAATATCCTCATGGAACGTTTGTTCGTATGGATTAACATATGAACCGGTTTTAACTGCGCTACCAGTTTCCCCACATTCTTTTTTATCCTTTTGTTGAGCGACATTCGGCTGCAGTTTGGACACACTACTCCAGTTGTAATCGATCGACGTAAAATGATTGAAAGCGCCCCACCATAAAGTATCCCCAGCACTGTAACTATCCAGTCCTATGGCTTCATCCGCTGTACTGCCGTTTTCATTTAAGTCATCAGCTACGTCGTCGCCGGTATAATCCAGCCCATCAACGATGCCATCTTGGTCTGTATCGATTAACACAACAACAACCCCATTGTCTGAGGCAATCCATTGATCAAGCGATCGATTGAAATAACCGATAGGTACAATTTCACCCACATCGAACCCTAAGAAGTTATCCACAAACATGACGACATCATTATTAAATTCAATCGTATCGTCGTAGCGTGTACCGGCAACGTGCAAATCATTCGCAAAAGTGAAGGCTGTTGTCGATGGAAGCGCTCCGGGCATTGATTCTGGTGTTTCAAACTCAGTCGCACTGAGCAACATTTCCGTTAATGGACGCTCGCGGCCATCCATACTTCTTACTGTGGCCGCTGTAATGCCGCTGAAAACAATCGTCGCACGGCGTTCGCCATCTTCATCACTAATCAGTGTTGATTGGTGAACTTGTGTGGCACCGGAAGAAATATCGATCAAGGTTTGGTGGCTATCACGCTCAAGTAAGGTGACTGTTTCAAAATTGACCCAGCTATTCGATGCGCCAGTTGCTCGACGTTGAACCACGACATAACCAGTTTTTTCATAAACAGCAACTTGACGCCCAGCCGGCCCAGCAATAATGAATCGCCCGTCTGAATCCGTTGTAACGGAACCGAGTTCGGGACGATTTAAGAAACTGACTTGTACATCAGATATTCCCGTGTCATTGCGATCATGAACAAAACCCGTATAGATCGATGTTGCACGTGAATCGTAGCTTTCCACAGTGGCATTTGCCGGCACATGTTGAATGATTGATTCAGCCGGCGTATTGATCAAACTATCAGTGTTCGTTGGTTCTGCAGACCATACATGGACGCGATTAGACACTTTGCCGCCAATCTCTGCAAACAGTTGTGCATGGCCGGCACGTTCCGCATATACGACCCCGTTTTCAATCGAAACGACTGATTGATCATCAGCGAGAAAACTGACATGTTCGGTAACGTCTTGAACGTCTCCATTATCATAATGCGCAGTAATGGTTAGTTCGATTTCATTACCCGGAACACTTAATACGGTATCCGGCGATATACGTAATTCAGATAAACCGACGGTAGGAACGCTATCAGAATCAATCACAACTTGATGATCAGTAACGCAACCATTTGCGGCACTTACATCCACCGTATTTATTGATTCACCCCAATCAGCACTTTGATCAATCACATTCATGATAAACACAGCGCCGTAGGGCTCAAGGTCTGGTGTCGTCGTTGGGTTGTAATCACCCAATGACAAACCAAAACCTAGGATACCCTCTGAATCCGATGCGCCATGATTATCATTAAAGCCTACCTGCAAAACAGATTTTCGATGTGCCCACGGTTCACCGTCGATACTCAAATCAACGAACCAATCAGCATCAGCATATACCCACTCGTAAACCGCACGAGCTGCGATCGATCCCTCATCAGGTAATACGGATAAATTCAACTGACCGAATGTGTTTTCGTCTCGAACCGCACCATCACGGTTGTCAGCGATATCGCTATCACTGTCTAAACGCTCTTGAGGCGATTGGCCGTCATTAAAGTGGCCTATGACCTTATTGTTATCCCGTGTAAAATTTGCGTAGTCCAACGCTATTGTATTCACAACATCCGCGTGGCCGGCGTAAGGTTTGATGTGGCGAGCAACACGCTCAGCATTGATTAGATATGTCGCTTTTTCAGGCACATCCATCGCATCCCAATCAATTTGCGTTGGCATCACTAACAATGCATTGATTGAATTATCACGTACACGCGCATAGTTAAATGCATCGGCGATTTGATCGACTGTTGGATTATCACCACCCTGCCAATCTATGTTCGACGCTGGGAAATTGTCGGCAAAATTATCGTCGTTTTCGACAACAGGCATTGGGCAAGCATGTAAAGGTCTTGTTTCCAACACAGTTAGTGTCGTGGACGCTGTATCGATTGCGCCGAATTCTGCCGTTACTGTCAGCTCAATAGTATGCGTACCGGCGTTTATTTCAGCGATAGTGTGCGTAGGTTCAGTAGCAATCACATCGCCGTTAAATTTCCAGCTATAAGATAAATCGCCATAATTAACCGAACTACCGGTACCATCCAATTGCACGGGTTTGTTTTCGTACATGGTAGGAATTCCAGCAATAATCGCTGTTGCAGTTGGCGTCAGCACTTCATACGACAATGTATGCGTGGCTGTAATGCCTTTATCACTCAATACCTCCAGCTGAACACTGTATTGACCAGGAGCCGTAAACGTTTGCGACAACGTGTGGCCGACTTCATCATTCATGACGCTATCGATTGTCCATTTATAGGCCAAAATAGAACCGGGACTAACCGTGCTGCCGGACGCATCAAAAATAACGGATTGGTTAGGAAATACAGGGGATGGAATAGCAAGATTGATGATTGGGGTCGGTGCGACTTCAACAGCAAAATTTCTATAAGCTGTATGGCCCGACTCTGTATCTACTTCCAATCGATAGTTATAAACACCAATTGGCAGATCGTTAATGTCAAACTGTGGGTCGGTACTAAGAATTTCCCCAGTGACAATATCCATCCAGCGATACGCAATGATCGGCGTTCCAGCCGTCGATTCGCTGGCATCTAAACTAACTGTGGTGCCCTCTTCAAAGATTCCATCATTGCCAAGAACAATTTCAATACCCTGTAATACAGTGACATTAATGGTCTCGCTATATTGCGTTAAATTATCAGCGTCAACGACGGCCAATTTGATGGCATGTTCACCAATCGACAGCGTACTGATATCAAATGTGCTGGCCTCAAAAATAAGTTCATTTGTCTCAGCATTAACCCATTGATGATCAAGGGTTTCGCCGTCATCGTCGTAACTTGTCGTACCGTCTAAAATTTTCGATTCGTTTTGAAGAACGGTGTAAGTGGTTTCTGCAGGCACTACAACCGCAACAGGTTCCGCGTAATTACGCACACAACGGTTTGAATAGGAAGATATGTCGAAAAAATTACGGCGTTGATGGATGTTGCTTGCTACGTTACCTTGTCCGACGATGTTGATTTGGTTTTGGAAAAACCAGAATTTATCGATTAAATCTTGTGTGAAAGCCAACAATTTATGGCTGCTATTTTTTGCGTCCGTAGTCGGAGTGGATGATAGCCACTTTGAGCCGTAACCAAGCGGAAAATGTTCAATGGTATCGTAATCATTCCACGCACCACTTTGATAACGTATTCGCTTGTAATCGACTTCCTGCAGCAAAGTCTGTGATTCGCTAACATTCGGCATACGCCAATCGTCGTAACCGCCCAACTCTAAGTTTTCACAATAATTAATGCCAGCCTCTAAACCGCCGTCGTAATAAATCGCTGCAGCATCTTCATCGTCTTGCCACATCAACCCATTGACGCGATCAACCACAAAATCTTTTTCGGCAGGCCCGTAAAATTCAATATCAAATGCGGGATCGCCGGATACGCAACGAACGGATATTTTTTCAGGCTCAAATGTTACAACGCCATCTTCAAAATCAACGGCACTATGAAAATTATGTACGCGCTCAAATTCTGAGCCGTCATCTGCATACGTGTATTCCGCGTGTTCTTTGAATGCCGGGTGAATAAATATGCCGTCTTCAACAGATCGATGGTGTTCTATCAAAAACGCCAATTCTAAACGCAACGGCATCCGCCAATCGGTAATGCCGGCATGATTCAATCCATTGCAATACTGCCGTCCGGTTGTCCACCAACGGCGTTCGGTATGTACTGCAGGCGTATCAAGCCACACCAAATCGTTAACGCGGTCATAGACAATTTCATTGTCGTCATCACGTTCATATATACGGGGTGTACCGATATTTTTATCAAGATCGTCATTAGTAGCAACGGAGTAACGCACGCCCGATTTTGGCAAACGTGACTCATTCCAAGCCAAATCAGCAATTGGGGTTACCTCAAACACTTCGACAGAGTATGTATGCGTTGAAAATTTACCGCCATCGTCAGTAGCGGACACACTATATTCGTGCACACCTAATTGTTCTATTGTTGGCGTCCATTCCACACGGTTGTTAACGACTGTCATTCCGGCTGGGCCGGAAGCAATAGCATACGTTATGCCGCCACCTTCTGGATCGATCGATGTAGGTTGAAAAAGATATTTATAGGTTGCGTAAGCTTCAGGGTACGGAGTACCCGTAAGTGTGGGCGGCTGATTGGGATCAAATACATCTATCGTGAAAGTATGGGTAATAACGTTGCTTCTATTATCAGTAATGCCGACAATAATTTCATTCAAGCCTGCATCTTCAATATACGGAAACCATATGATGTGACCTGTCGCTGGATCAATCGACATGTACTCAGGTGCTTGAATAAGGCTAAAGCAAATTTCGTCGTTATCAGCATCAGCAACTTGTACATCATAGGAATAATCGTCATCAAAATAACTATCGGTAACGGGTGTCGATACAACAACAGGAAGATTATTAACAGTCGCAAGTTGATCGTCTGTTAAGCCGTAACCACTCGCGCCATCCGTATTTGTGCTAGATATACAGCCATTAAAAGCGGTGCCAATAGCCAGCATGTTTGCCGGTGGGTGCTCAAAAGGCGGGTAAGGGGGAATTGGAGGAAGATCAAAAGGTAATGACAGAGGAGGCGCAAAACCCGACCCCGGAGGCGAACCCGGAGGAAGAGGGAAACCACCGCCCGGTGGTGGAGGCGGTGGCCCGCCATCATCAAACGGTAACGGCTCGCCATATAAATTCCACATCTGCGTTACGGTAAAATCGCTTCCGTCAGAAAAGACTAACCGATCAATAATTGAGAATAATTTGAAGAAATTAATTACCGACGTTGTTTCTTGAGTATTTTTGTTTTTCAGGATCATGGTATCGCCTGATCGTGAAAAACTAATATCAGACAACGTGACGCCACCTAAAAAATGGATTTCGTTAAACCCTTCGTAAGCAACGATCGTGTCATTGCCTGAGTTTGGTGCAATAGGGAACACGACGCCGTTAAGTTCTTCATCGAAGTAATACACTTCGTTATTAAATTGCTCGTAGCCGATATAACCTAAACGACCGACTAATAAATCGTCGCCGTCACCGCCGGTTATCGTCGCAGTACCATTGCGGGGCACTAATAAATCGGGGGCTGGCGTGCCCTGTAAATCTTCCCCTGTCGCCTTACCTACTTGATAGGCATATGGCATTAGGCTTGAAGTCGGCACAGGCAGACCAAACGCTTGAAGCAAAGATGTTTGTGTAAACTGCTGGCCGTTGGCGAAAACGATAGTATCGATCGTATCCGTCGCGGTTAAAAAATTCTTTAAGGTTAAACTGCCAGAACCATCTGACAGGTTAAAAACTAGATCTTTCTGATCAGCACTGATCCCGAATTGGAATGAAGCAACGGTAAGGTTATCGGTAAATTCTAACGTATTGTTTCCGGCCCGCGAATTGATAATGTCATGGCCGCTATTGGCGCCATAAACAAATGTATCGTCACCAGAGCCTCCGATTAAATAATCGCTATCGCCACCACCATTAAGACGGCCTGCAGTTTGATCTGCGATAATAATATCGGGGTTAACGCTACCCGTTAGTGAATGAAGCGTTTGCGCATTCACTAACGGTGGAGAGAGTGCAGCGAACAATCCAATAAACCCTGTAAAAACCTTCTTTATTTCCATCACCACATCCCTGCTAATACGCCTAAATATTCCTGAATATTCCTGAATATCAAGCGAAAAAATCGAGCATTCCGTTACCTGAAATACACCATCAGTAACGATACGACTAAAACCTTAAATTTCCATAATCAGATATACGAAAATAGCTAAATAACTACTGAAGCTCCACTAGTACATCTAAGGGATTTCCAGCTGCAAGTCGGGTTTAATAAACTTGTTAGAAAGAGAAGTTAGACAAGGCACTATCCGCAAAATCCCTTTCAATCAACATGCAGCTCCCTCAGATGACACAATTACTGCATTGCTTCCATCTATATTTATAGGCCTAACGATTATGCTGAATATTTTTATATTCGACTAGAAAATACTAAGAAAACCTCGATTACATCACAAAAAAATTCCATAACAAAAAACACTATTACTTTTGCTAAAAAGTACTGTTATTCGCTGACACAGACACACTCAACATATACTAACTGAATATGTGACGCCTCTCGCTCAATTTTATAGGCCAGGGATTAAACTCGGAGAATTTCTTGTGATATCAACATCATACATCCTAACGCCAAAAGCACAGAATCAACGGCACACTACCAGCAAGGCAACTAACTCTAACGCGCCACAGCAGCTCAGCGAAAGCGCTCTCCCAAACAACAAGGCTGTGCCTCCCCTTTCACACCCTCCCCCGATGAGGCATCGATTTTCATCAGACGGTACACCCGTTGAATACCAAACATGTAAGTCATGATGCGGCACGCAACAACTCTGCCAAACGGGCATGGCTCTCGCTGCAGTAGCGCTGCTTATGAGTGATCAGGTAAAAGGGGCTAACAAACGTCTCATCAACATTCACCACCGCAACACGCCCAACGGCCTCGAAAGCACTGCCAATCGGTAGACGATGCGTAAGTTAAGTCTTACGGCTATTTTTCTCTCGCTTTGGTTAACGCAGAAGCGATCAACCCAGTAGGTACTGCAACAACGCCTAAACCCAATATCAAGATGATTGACGCAAATACCCTGCCACCAGCAGTGACCGGGTAAACATCGCCATAACCCGTTGTTGTTAGCGTAACCACTGACCACCATAGCGCGTCGAAAATAGACCTGAACACCTCGGGCTGAGCTTCATGTTCAAAATGATAAATACCAACGCCTGCAAGGTAGAGCAGAATAAAAGAGAATACGGAGAAGATCACTAGATCGTCTCGAACGTATCTGAAAGACTCCCTGTAGCGTTCGAGCGCATTCGTATATCGCGTGAGTTTAAATACCTTAAACAGACGCAGAAATCTAAAGGCGCGCAGTGATTGAAGGTCTGCGCCTAAACCTACGTAATATGGCAAAATTGCTATCAGATCAACTAAGCCATAGAAACTAAAAATAAATCTGATGGATTTATCAGATACCCAGACTCGCAAAAGATACTCAATCGTAAAAATTGCAATCAAACAGGTCTCAATATATGAAAGCAAAAGCACTGTTCTATTGCTGCGCTCAGGCAGTGTTTCTATAGAAAAACAAATCAGAGAAATGACAATACAAAACTGTATTGTAAAATCAAAAGCCCTCCCGACGTTCGTCTCTGTGTCTTCTATAGCAAACAGCACTCTGCTTTTTATTGCGTCCATCGTTACTTCTTTCCTATTGTCCGCAACCAGTCATTAAGCGTCCTCAAGCACTGCCATGCTTTCGTCGGGTGCATGCTGGGCTTTAGCGCGATAATCGCTTAACAAATTGTTCAAACAGGAATCAATACGTTCGACTGCAGTATGGGAATCCACCCACCAGTCTGTTGACCATATTCGTAGCACCTCCCAGCCAAGCCCCCTAAGCACACCTTCACGTAAGCTATCTCGATCTCTCGCCGTGGCTGAGCGATGATATGTTGCTCCATCACATTCAACGGCAGCAAGGTAACTTCCCGGTGCGTCAGGATTAACAACACCCAAGTCGATTCTAAAACCGGATACACCGACCTGAGAATGGGTTATCCAACCCTTAGCTTGTAAGCGTTCAGCAACGGCTTGCTCAAACGGCGAATCAAAAAAACCACCCGGAGCGCTTGCTGCTTCAGTTAGTGCAGAGGCACCCCTTTGGGCATATTCAAGAAAGTGCTTAAGATCCCTGATACCTTCTGACGCTGTACGTGATAGGTCAATTTGTTCGGGTTTCAGAGAAGAAAATATACGCATCTCTTCTTTGGCACGTGTGATTGCAACGTTGAGTCTACGTGTGCCTCCGGCCTTGTTCATAGGGCCAAAATTCATGCTGAGCTTGCCTGCGGCGTCTTTCCCAAAGGTGATGGAAAAATAAATGATATCCCGCTCATCACCTTGTACGCTTTCAAGGTTTTTCACGAAAACAGATTCAAAGTTGTCTTCACTAAAATGAGGCTCGATTTCAGGATATTGGCTTCTGGCTTGTTCGAACAGGTTACTAATAAACTCTTGTTGTTCTTGGTTAAACGTAACCACGCCAATCGATTGTTTAAACTCCGGTTGGCGCAATTTGGCGACCACATCCGCAACGATAGCTTCCGCCTCACCTTTATTGATTCGATTTTTACCTTCTTTGTATACCGAATCAACCCGGTGCCAGTGAACAGACATACCCTCGGTGTTTGTATTGGGGAAAGTAATCAATGTGCCATCGTAATAACGGTGGTTTGAAAATGTAATCAGAGATTCGCATCGAGAACGGTAATGCCAATTTAACTTCATTTTGGGGATGTTAGCGGCCAAACATTCGTCGAGAATAGATTCTAAGTCCTCTTCAAAACCCTCGTCTGCATTAGATTCGTTATCAGCGGCTTTTCCGAAAAATGACGTAGGAGGTAACTGTTTCGGATCACCCACAACAATCGATTGTTTAGCTCTAGCGATCGCACCGATAGCATCGCATACCGTAATCTGGCTAGCTTCATCAAAAATAACCACATCAAAAGCTTTGCTATCCGGTGGTAAATACTGAGCAATACTCATCGGGCTCATCATTAAACACGGCGTTAACTGGGTGAGTGTCTCAGGCATATTGGCGATAAGCTGCCTTAGAGGCATGTGTCGCGTTTTCTTCTGAAGTTCTCTTGCCAATACACCCCATTCAGATTTTTTAGGCACTGAGCTCTGTGCAGGTATTCCGGCTGCAAGCTTGGCCCTAACATATTGCTGGGTTAATGCCATGAACTGCGTATCCATCTGCTGAAACTCAACAATCTTTTCCCGATGTTCAGCAGGAATAAATCCACGCAGAATCTCATCATTATCGATAACTGCATTCACCCACCATCGGCAATAATTCACCAGCAACAACTCTTCTGAAGAAAACTCCGAGCAAACGCCGGTTTCAATGGCATCAATCAGCGGCATCAAGCCTACCTGTACCGCTTCTTGTCGAACCTTACGCCATGCGCACCATGCGTGTAGTTTTTTCTCTTCGCCTATCCAACGATTGCAGACAGACTTAACCGTATCGGCATAACTGCTATCGTGGTCGGCTTTGAAAATGCCAGCATCGTTATTGGCGATTGTTGTGCTTAGCTCATCGAGTGAGGCTTTGTAGGTGACAAGGCAATGATCAAAAGCCTTGGCGCTGGCATCAAGCGTGCCGTTAGGCTCCAACAGTTCATTTTGCTGTTCCAGAAGGGTATTGATTCTATTTTTGATGGCTAAAGAGTCATCGATATCACTCGCCATATTAGCGATAGCACTGAGTACCGTGTTTAACCACGTACATGCCTGAGTAATCCAATCAGTATTGCTATCAACACCGTTCCAGTGTCTACCAATGGCAGTGCCTACGTGTGCATATTGATCAATTCTCTTTTTTACATCGCTAGCTGCAATCAACTTGTCGATATCATCGACAATGGAATCACCGATTTTATTGCCTTTAACGTGCGGTTTAAGCGATTTTTTGATTTTCAACTGGTCAATGAACTTCGGCAAAAACCACTTACCCAAAGATAACTGCCATTGCTCTTTCATTTCATCGAGTGGAAGCTCTAGTACCTCAGGGGTGAAGCTATCAGTCGTTGATGAAAAGACCGTGTGGTACTCACCAATAAGATCAACCAGCTCAGGTAACTCTTTGCGTAAGGTACTGCCTTGCGAAGAAAATCCGAAATGATAGTTTTCGCCAAAGGCCTTCGGTAATTCCGATGCCAACTGTGATAGCGCTATCAACTGGCTGTAGTCAGTGACTGAGAGCGCTATTTTTGCGTTGCCTAAGTACTTTTCAAGAGCCTGCTCTAAGGCACCTACTTCAGTTTTTAACCTTCCAGCCAAACCCATAACGTTACTTTGGAAACTCGGAGNCCATTCACCGACTTCAATCTCGGCTAACGGATTACCACTGATACCCGAAAGTTCAGCAGCATTAACATCGATACGCTTGGCAATACTGTGCAACTGCTCAAACGCCTCAACATTGTGGTGAGTCGGCGAAGGCCATTCTAGTTTTACCACGGGCGTATCACTGTCTCTCACAATAACGCCGATCGCTTGATGGCAGTTGAGGCCATTGGGGTAGCGATGGTGTAATTGCGTCACGTATTGATTCAAATCGTCTCTAACAGCAGCCAGCCTTGAGGCTTCTTTTTCCCAATCAGTGCAGGAGACATTGCCAGCCTCCCAAGCTCTGCCTAGTTGATTAATAACCTCAAGCTTACGGGCTTTAGAGCTATGTAATTCTAAACAATGCTCACCAAGGCCTACTTGATTAAGCCGGCGGTATACCACCTCTAAGGCCGCTGTTTTTTCAGAAACAAACAGTACGGTTTTACCCACCGCCAATAACTGAGAGATCATATTCGTGATCGTTTGGCTTTTGCCCGTTCCAGGCGGGCCAATTAAAACAAAGTCTTTTCCAGCTTCTGCCGCACAAATAGCAGCCATCTGAGAGCTATCAGCCAGCATTGGCACGTAAGTATCTTTCGGGTGCAATTGGGTGTCCAAAGACTCAATCTCGGGAAACGCTGTATCAACACCACCGGTATAGTTATCCCTAGGGCTTTCGATTAAGTGCTTAACCATCGGGCTAGTTTTTAAGTGATCAACCCTCTCGCACAGATCCATCCACATGAGGTATTTTGAGAAAGAAAATGTCGAAATAAGTGCAGTTTCTTCTACTTCCCAACCAGGAATATCACGTATCTCGCGTCTCACAATCTCCCAGATGCGGTGCACATCTAATCCGCTATCATCGGTAGGTAGTTCACCTGCTAATTCAGCTATCTCAAGTGCAAAGTCTTGTTTCAGCATCTGCAATAGAGTCGGGTTAAATCGTGGCTCGTCTTCATGCAGGCGAAGCTGGAAGCCAGAATTAACACTGCGCCGTGTTAATTCAACCGGAATAAGAATTAGGGGCGCTTTATAGGTGCGCTCTGAATGCCCGGGTTGTTGCCAATTCAAAAAACCGGCAGCAATGTACAGGATATTCGTGCCACCTTCTTGAATTGCTAAGCGGGCTTGTCGATACAATTCGAGCAAATCTCTATCGAGCTTCTTTTGATCGTGCTTAGCCACCAATTCTTTTTTGCTCAATAACGCATTTACACGTGTTTGGCGCAGGTCTTCTTGTTGTTGCTGCAGATGTATTTGCTCAGAGCGGGGGTCACTGTCAATCTTCAAGGTATCAGCGGATGTAACTTTAAACTTTTGCCCCTCAGCCAATAGATCTTCCATCATGCCAAGGTCATAGCATTCTAAAACAATCGCGCGTGATCTCGCGGTTGTGTTGAGCAAGCGGTTACGCATCGTCAAATCAAGTAACTGACGCTTCCAATTCTCAACCCTTGCTTCAGGAGACGTAAGTTCAACTTTAGGTGCAGGCACTGAAGAATAGCTTTGCTCGGGAATATCATCAGGAATATCCATGCCAATTTGCACATCAGCAACTTCAACCTCGCCTTTATAGCTGCCGGCTAGATCTTTATCGGATAACGGCTTGATAGACGATAATCGAGCGCGTTTGATATCCACAGCTAGATGGAACTCATCATCGTTCTCAAGATGTTTAACTGCTTCTTGAATGGCCAATGTAAACGGCGCAGGAGGTTTATTCGTCGATAATGTTGTCTCAAATACGACAATTTCTTTTAGCTGAATACGCTTACGGATAGCTTGCGCGTCATCAATAACGCTTGATGAAAAGTCCTCATCGTTCAGCCATACACCCACAAAAGCATGGCCTTCAGTAAATAGAATAAGGGAGTTCAGCCCTGCTTGTTCTAAACAGGCAGCAAATAACAAGGTGGTATCCATGCATGTGGCCATGCGAGTTTCGAGAATCGTTGAAGGTAACCTAACCTTTTGGCCGTTTGTCTCAAAACTCGCCGGCGGTACAGAGTATGTTAAATCCAACTGACACACCGCACTCCAAATAGCACTGGCTAAAACGGCCGTTCGTTTAGGGCTTTTCGATTGATAGCCATCTAACCCAGCAGGTAAGTTACCTGCCTCAAGGCGTTTAGATGCATCACGCAGAATACCCTGCACGGCAGTGTCGTTAGGCTGAACAAAAGCGGCCACAACCTCAGGTAAAACACCCACGCCACCCCATTCATCTTTAGCAAGCAGCTGCACAGAGTGGACGCTTTCGTCGATAATCGTGTCGCCTTGCTTTAAGGTAAAGCGCAGTTCACCTTGTAACGCTTCAGTAATTGAGCGCAGGTAATCGGCTTTTAGCTCAACATGGCGATCTTTGATGACTAACGAATCACCTGCAGCAATCTTTTCTATGGGCCAGGTTCTTTCAATTAGGAATTCGGGGGATGAGGTGACCGTTAATTCAATGCCACTGAATTCCTTTTCACCAGCATTATCAACTTCAAGCCCGGTGATCACTGGGAAAGCATTCTGCTGTAATGCCAAATTAATATTGGGGATTACACATGTATTAACTTTCAACATCTGATCAGCATATTTCTTTGTAGAGGTTTCCATATCAGCCACTTTTTAATCCTTGAATTACAAACCTTTTAAGTCAGTATAAAGTTTAACCAAGTGTCGTATAGACAAATCCACCAAAGGTTCATACATAAAAGAATTTAAATGGATATTTTCAGGAGTCATTAGACTCACTTGTGAAAGTATTTTTTTAGCCCTTGCAAAATCAACATCATTGCCGCATTCGTTCTGAAAACGCTTGAAAAGAACTCCTGTCTGATTTCTATTTATCTCAGTTTTATCTACGACTTTAGACCACATATAAACTTCAGCTTTAAGCCTAATTGCAATTGAAAGACAGATCTTATATTCAAGCTTTATTTCATCACTACAAATATCATCAACAATTAAATTTGCAGTATCATAAATAAGATCAATAATTCTTATACTTTTGTCTCTTTCTTCGGGTAGGCCGTTAGTTATGCACGACAAAATAATTGGGTTAAGATCTTCAAGTGTGAGTGCTAGAGTATCCGCTTTTACATGCAACATAGATGTAAGTTTCTTGTAATTTTCACAATTACTTCCATCTTTAAATTCAATTAAGTTTCTGATAAATGGAATGATTGAAACAAGCATTGAATTATTGTTAGATATTTTACTCTTCCACTCGCCAAAAGGATTTACAATATTTTTGCTTCCTCCTAAAAGTAATCTAATCTCTCCATTTTCTCGTTGGGCAACAAATGACTTCTTCCACTTATTATTTAAGATTCTTTCTTGGAAAGTTCTGTAAAAGTCAAAATTGTGAGTCAAAACAATCATCCCGAACAATGGTTCTTCTGACATTTCTTTTAAATATTCAATAATGGCATACTTGTTTTTATAATCAAATGAATCTGCAACATCATCAATAATAATGATCGTCTTTTGCCCACGTAATAAACGAGCCTTGAATTCAAATATGATATACAGAAGATATAACGCTCGCCTCTCTCCTTGGGACAATACATTTAACGAGTTTAGTCCTCCTCTATTAAACAGCTCAACATTTCCATTTCCATCATCAAACTTAAAAACTACATTCGGGGCTGCAGTCCCTAAAACGACATTCTCTCTTTCTTCAATATCTATAGTAAAAGGGACATAAAATCGTTCTTTAAAGATACTTTGGGCTTCATCCCACTGAGTTTTCTCACTTAACGCTTCATTCTCGATTTGAGCCATTTCATGCTTTCCGGCATTGAAGGTATCAAGTAATTCGATAAACAACTCTTTATTTGAAGAGAAATATGATTTCCATATATGAACTCTCAAAGTCTCAATATCGGCCAAATCAACAGCAATTTCAGGTGCTAATTCGAGTAAGTCTTGAAATACTTTGATGGCAGCAACACCTTTAGAAATTTTATTACTAATCTCCTTTAGCTCTTTATTATTGAATATTTCATCTTTCTCTTTTTCAATTGTCTCTTGCAGTTTTTCATAATCACGAAAAGCTTCTGTACTTCCATTAAGTAAAATTGAATGTTCCGCTTCGAAATACTTTTCTTTTTTTAGGCTTGCCGAAATACTTTCGGCTTTTGCAGGGCTAAACACGCCTTTCTTATATAGATTTGAACTATCGACCAATTCATTATACTTTTCTGTGTACTCTGAAATATTACCCCTAATACTATCGTCTTTTAATAGCTCAATAACTTTTGGGTCGAAAACGACCTTATAAGGCACATTAGAGTAATCATTGGAGTCCTCGTCATAATCTCTTATTTTCTCTAAAGAAGAAAAAAAATTATCACAATTCATATCTGAATTAATCTGTTTTTCTATATCATCTTTTTTTAATTTTGAAACTTTGTTTAAAAATACAATCACTTTACTCTTTATGGTAAGAATGTCCTTATAAATAAGATCATACCTATCCTTCTTTTCACCATTTACTAGCAGTGTTGATATATTTTTTGATTCAAACTGCTCATTAAATGGCTCAATAACAAATATTTCATCTTTATCAATATCCACGCCATCAATTTTAATATCAAATGAAGATTCTTTATTAAACACTTTCTCTTCTGGCTCCAAGCCATTAGAAATTTGAAGAAACGACTTTGCAAAAGAGGTTTTCATCACTCCGTTAGGTGCATAAATCAAATTAGCTCTACAGGAGTCAAAATCAAATTCATGTTGAATCTTCTCTATTCCGTAACAATTTTCTAATTGCACAGCCAGCTTATCCATACTTACCCCCATTGATTATAATTCAGATAAAAATTATTATTCGTAACTATTTTTTACATTTCTCATAATAAAACTGTTTAAACCATGGCCTTGCATAGCTAAAACTTTCATTCTTTCAATATTCTCTTTGCCTGCACTTCTGTAGGAATAAATATAGATAGCACCCGTTGAAAACCTCACTGTTACCGAATCGTCAAAAATCTCATAACTAGCAACACCCGAGTTACCTCCAATATTCTTGTAACGTTCCATTTTTTATACTCCATGTTTAAATTACACTAAATTTCTTATCGAGCTTACTCACTCCAAGCCCACTCATTTTCTTAATCTCAATCTGCACAGGTATACGTTCTTTCAGCGCTTCTACATGGCTAATCACGCCAATCATCTTGCCTGTGGCATTCAGGTTATCTAAGGCATCAAGGGCTATATCCAGTGTTTCTCTATCTAATGTTCCAAAGCCTTCATCCAGAAACAGGCTATCAATTTTTGTTTTATGGCTAACTAAATCAGATAGGGCTAATGCCAAAGCCAAGCTAACTAAGAAACTTTCACCGCCTGAGAGTGTTTTAGTATCTCTTACTGCATCTGCTTGCCAGGTATCAACAACTTCAATCTCTAGCGCTTCACCGGCTTTGCGATTCAACTGATAACGGCTATGTAGATGTACTAGCTGCATATTCGCTAGGTGAATAAGGTGATCTAACGTTAGCCCTTGAGCAAACACACGGAATTTTTTACCGTCGGATGAGCCAATCAGGCTTTTGAGGTAATTCCAATCATCATACTTTTGCTGTTGAGCTTCTATTTCTGCTAATAGGGTTCTTTGCTGTTCTCGCTTCTCTGCGTCAGCTTTGAGTAGCTGATCGATCTCACCTAATTGTTTATTCGATGTGGTGATTGAGGTATTCGCTTCTTCGGAGAGCTGTGCGAGCTGATCTTGGCTTTTATCACTCAGAACCAGTTGTTTAACGGCATCAAAAGCATCGCTTGCCTGTTGTTGCAATGCATTACACTTCACAAGCTGAGCATCTAGTTTCTGCTTTAATTCCGATAAGCGTTGCTGCTCTTCATCATCCAGCAAGGCGTCATTAAAGCTTCGTATGTATCGAAAGGGCTATCTTGCAGCGCCTTATCCCACTGCAGTTGAGCTTTATCTCGCTTAGCCAGCTGAGTTTTCTGGCCCAAATCATTCTCTGAAAGCTGTACCTTTAGCGTATGAGCTGTTTTATTCAGCTCTTCTCCCATGCCATCCATAGCTTTCAAGGTTTTACCATGCTGAGATAGAAGGTCAGATAAACGATTAGTCTCTACAACACAGTCTTTATCTTCAAATAAGGCATAGCGTTCATCATTGGCTTGTTTGATGCTGCTATCCAGTTGACTGATTTGATTGCTCAATTTTTCAGCATGAGTTTTTTTATCATCAACTTGCTTTAAAGTGATTTCATGTTTGTTTTGATTTTGTTGAATGCCCTTAACTAACCTGTCAAGTTGAGCCTTTTTATCTTGATAGCTCTGACTTTCAAGAAGTTTTATCTCTAACCATCGGTCTTGATCTTGTAGGCTAGGTAACTGCAACTGACCATGATTCTGTAGTTGAATACTCAACTGTTCTTCACTATTTGTGAACTCTTGATCTGCAGTTTTTGATTGCTCTTGATACTGAGCCTCTTGTTGATGTAGATGAGACATCTTTTCATTGTGTATTTTTTCATCATTGCGCAGGTCATGAAGGACTTGTGATTGCCTCAACACTACGTCATTGGCCTGTTTCAGGGTTTTATCAGCCTTCTCAACCGCTTGGTATCTTTCTTGGGTTTTCAGCCTATGCGACTGTGCTTGCTCGAATAGTGCAGGAATGGTGCTCGCATCTCGTTCGATAGCCACACTCCAATTCAATGGTTGTGAAGCTGTTTCCCATGCTTGCAACTGCTGTTGCATGGAGCTTAACAATAAGGCGTTGCTGCCTTCTATAGCGGTACACTGTGTTTCAAGTTGAACCTGCTTTTCTCTAGCTTTAACTCCTTTCTCTCTAAGAAGCTCTAAACGCTGCTTTTCATTATTAAGGCGAGTTTCACTCTCAGAACTACTTGTTGATTGATAGGAATCGATAGCTGGGTGATCTATTGAGCCGCATAAAGGGCAGGCATCACCAGCTTCTAACTGATCTCTATAACTGCCGAGGCTTACAATTTTCTGTTCTAGTTTTACCGTATTCTCAATCTCCTCGGTCAACTTTTTCTGTTGTCCATGCTCTTTTAATAACTGTTCAACAATAGCTGTAGCGTCTGCTTTATCTGCAAGTTGCTTCTGTAACTGTTGTTGCTGTTCAGCCAATTTACTTGCGTTTAATTGGTAGCCTTCAAATATATGAGCACATTCGGTTAAAGTGGATTGTAGATTGGCATGTTGATGATAAGCCTCATTAACCGTCTCTATGGTCTCTCCGTTTAAAATGCCATTGAGCTCGCCCTGACACGCATCTTCAGCTTTTTTACACTCAAGTAATTTTTCTTCTTCTAAACTAATTTTCTGTTGTTTCTGTGCCTGAGTCGTTTTTAATGCTTCAATTTCGGTTTTAGAACGCTGAAGGGATTTTTCGATAACGACTATCTGCTGCTTTATCTTTGCTCTATCTTCAAATTTTATCTGCCATAACGGCAGTGATGACTGAAGCTTTTCATGATCGGCATTATCTCTAAGGTAAGCATCTATCTCAGCCTGTTCACTAATACCTTTTTGAATATTATATTTGAGAAGATCATTCTCTTGCTGTAGTGATGTTAACTGATCCTGTATTTGCTTTTCTTCTGCACTAAGCTCCTGGCTCTGTGACTTTGATGCTTTAACCTTCTCATCCAGCGGTATAATTTTTTCAGTAATTAAGCTGTTGGTAGTTACACCTTCAGCAGCTACTGCATCATAGGCTGCTTTTTCAACTGCCCGTTTCGGCGCAAACTCGGTTAACGCTTCAACGTTTTCTGTTTGTGATCTGTTTAATGTTTCAGCAGCCTTAATAAGTGTCATTAATGCTTGGGCTTCTTGCTCGGCAATAATAAACAGTGGCCGTAGTTTATTAGCAGGTTCACACTTCGCTAACTGTTGTAAGGCAGGAGTATTGTCTTTGAGAGACTGCTTAGCTTGAATTGTATTTGTTTTAGCTGTGGCCAGTTGTTGGCTTGCGGTTTCATATTGTTGTAGATTCGTTATCGCTTGTTGATGGTCAACCAATGCATTTTTAGCACTATTTATACTGGCTTCTAGCAGGGCTTTTTTAGCCTCTTGCTCTTCAATGGCTTCTGCATCCAGCACGTCAACACTTTGGCTGCGATCCCTTAACAGGGTGAGTTGACGCTCTTCATCTCTGAACCGGTTAAAGACTTCTTCAGATATTCTTCCGTATATCTCAGTGCCAGTGATTTGCTCTAATAGCTCTGCTCGTTTACCGGATTCTGCATTCAAAAATGCAGCAAAACCCCCTTGGGCTAACAGCATGGATTTTGTAAAACGGTCAAAGTCTAAGCCTGTGATGCTGGCTATTTGGGCCTCTTTATCCTTTATCTTATCAGCGATGATTTTGTCGCCTGGAGAGCTTTCATCACCGTTGATGTCGGTGACTTCAGCCAATTCAACTTTGGCGGGCTGTAGCTTTCCATCTGCAGTTCTTCTTGCACGCCTGACTTCCCAAAAGGCACGGTAACGCTTTTGTTTAACTTCAAATTCTACTTCTGATAAACATTCGCCCGTATGGCGGGTCATCACTTTATCGGCAGGTGAGGGTTCGTTTAAGCGAGGGGTTCGATGATATAGCGCTAAGCATATCGCATCTAGTAGAGTGGTTTTCCCCGCTCCAGTAGCCCCGGTAATGGCGAATAGCCCGTTACTTGCAAAAGGTTCTTGTGAAAAATCAATCTTCCACTCACCCTTCAATGAATTGATATTCTTAAATCTGAGGCTAATAATTTTCATTGGTCGGCCTTCTCGAGCAAGCGACTTAACACTTCGTTAAAGGCTTGGGAGATTCTAGCTTTTTTGCTTTGCTGCTCTTCATCACTCCAGTCCTCAAGTTCGAGGCGTTTTTCAAACACATCTTGAGGTGTTAGTTCTTGGAGTGTCACTTTGGATTCAGACGCTAAACTTTGCAGCTGCTGTTTCCTTTCTCGTCTTAGCAATAGCACCTCTAATGGCAATTCTTCGACCATGATTTGAATACGTTGCTGGAGGTCATTTAAATAGTCTTGTGTACTCACTTCTATATCCAGCCATGCTGGCAGAGAGGCATCATACTGAGGAGCTAGAGCTTTGATTTCTGCTTCAATCGCTTTCAAATCGCCGCGAATAAGATGCATTGGCTGAAAGCGGGGAATACATTCCGTATCCACTGAGGTTAACAGTCCTTTTTTAAACTCTGCCATTAATATGACTTTGTCATTGTTAAGTTCATCAAAACTAAGGGGAATCGGTGAGCCACAGTAGCGAATGTGGTCTGAACCACCGATCTTTTGAGGGCGATGAATATGCCCTAGTGCGATGTAGTCTGCCGGCGGAAACGCCGATGAAGGAAATGCATCAAGCGTACCTATGTAGAGGTCACGGACAGATTCAGAGCTTTTAGCACCGACCGTCGTTAGATGGCCTGTCGCTATGATGGGTACGCGTTTATTCGTCTCGGTATATATACGCTGCTGCTGCGCCTCAGCCAACTGGTAGATACGCTGATAATGATCGCTAATAGCTTGCTGCAGGCTTTGTTGTTTTTCAGCCCCGGTTTGCCCCGCCATGCTTTGCAATATGTCACGCGGTCGTAGGTAAGGAATCGCACAGATTATTGCCTGAGGCTCTGATTTTGAGTTGGAAAGCGCAATAACTTGGTTGTTTTCATCGTCCAATGCGCCAGGAATAACATAGGTATTAAGGCATGCTAACAATTCTTTAGATTCGCCTAGCGTGGCTACTGAATCGTGGTTACCTCCGAGAATAACCAAGTGAATACCGGTAGGTTGTAAATTAACGATAAATTGATTGTATAGCTCACGCGCGTAACTGGGTGGAGAGCCGGTATCAAAGATATCGCCAGCCACGACAATGGCATCGACATTTTTCTCGACAGCAGTTGAAATCAACCAGGAGAGAAATTGTTTATGCTCTGCCTGACGACTCTTCCCCATGAAGTGTTGGCCAAGATGCCAATCGGAGGTATGAATAATTTTAAAAGGTGCATCTTCCATAATATTTACTGAATTTTGTATTGTTCGAGACGAGCATAAAACCCTATTAAAGTAGGGTTTTTCGTAACATACCTCATATTTATTACAATTCAAATCACATTTTGTAATTGAATATTAGGGCTTTACAAGCACTTGGAGAGGGCGCTAAATAATCTGAAAATATTCAAGGATTGAGCTATGAATGACGACCTCTCTTACACCAAGCGTTTCAATCAGGCACGTATACAAAGTAGAGACATTGCCGAATTGTTAGGCATCTGCAAGGGAGTTTTGGCCGATGGTATTCTTGCCATAGAAGAATGCTATTTTATCGTTGAGTGGCTTGCCTACCACCCTGAATGCTTAGATGTTTGGCCAGCAAACGTACTTTCTGAGTCGCTAAATAACGCGCTTGAAGACGGTAAACTTAGCTCTGAAGAAGAGTCGGAACTTCTAGAAATTCTTTGTGGCATGACAGGGATGATGATCACTACCAATTATTTAGATCAAAAAATTCAAGCGAACAGCTCAACTATGTTGCCGACTACCACTCTTGATCAAGCTCTATCGCATAAAGGTAGTAATTTTGTAGTGACGGGGAAGTTTAATTATGGAAATCGTAAACACTGTGAATCTGCGATTGTTGAGCGAGGCGGTAGAACTCAAAAAAGCCCAACTAAAGACACCCATGTTTTGATTATTGGAGATATTGGTAATGATCAGTGGGCGCAGTCGTCTTTTGGAAGAAAGATCGAAAAGGCCATGGCGATGAATCAGTCAGGCCAAGATATTAAGATCATCTCTGAGAGTGAATGGGTAAAGTATCTTTGATGCACACTGGCTCAAGTGGGTCGATAATACTGAGTGAGGCGATATTAAAATTTCTCGCTACCAGCACTAACGTCTCGTACACAGAATTAACTACGTACCACCAGCAAAACGACCAACTCTAGCGGGCTATTACAATGACAGCCCGGCGAAAAGCCGCGTCTCGATGAGGCACAGTTTTTTCACCAGACCGTACACCCGTTAAATGAGGAACATGTTCATGACGCGGCACGCAACAACTCTGCTAAACGGGCGTGACTCTCGCTGTGATAGCGCTGCTTATGAGTGATGAGGTAAAAGGGCCGAACGAACGTTTCATCAACATCCACCACTGCAACACGCCCAGCGGCCAATGCATCGGCGATACTCAACCCGGATAAAAACCCCAACCCTAATCCGCTGGCAACCGCATTTAACACGGCTTCGTTGGAATTCATCGACAGCAATATATGTGCATCAGGCAATCGGCTCAGCAGGGCTGTTTCAAAAAACCGGCGTGAGCCAGAGCCTGCTTCGCGCACAATCCAGGCTTGATCAGCTAATGACGATAGCGAAACCGATGATGCAGGTTCATCACCAGCACTGCAGATGATACTCATCTGATCGCTGTGACAGGGCTCGGCTTGAATCATCGGCCTGTCGACTTCGCCCTCCACCCATGCCATATCAAGCTCGTAGTTTTCAACCATGCTGACCAACTCACTGGTGTTGCGAATGGTTATGTCTGGCAATGCATCAGCTAACTGCCATTTAGCGAGCTGCCCAGGTAATAAATAACTACCTACCGTTTGGCTGGCACCGAGGCGCAAGTGAGCAACTGAGGCTTTTTGCTGGTCGAACAGTCCGTTCAACGATTGCATGCGTTCGATAATCTCGGTGGCCAATGGCAATAGCTGGCGGCCGTTATCATTGATCACCAATCGCTTTCTCACGCGATCAAATACCGGGCGGCCTAATCGAGTTTCGAGCTCCTGCAATGTTTGCGACATGGCTGCACGGCTCACAAACATCACTTCTGCCGCTTGTGCCAGATTTTCGTATCGGGCGATGGCGACGAAGGCTCGCAGTTGTTTGAGTGTGATGGCATCCACGTGTGTCTGCATATCGAAAACTCCGGTTGATAGCAGTGTTTTACCCACTGTTAAGTTTTACTTAACAGTATCACAAGTTTATTTAGATATCACAAACATAAGCGCAACCCTACACTAGCCCTATTCACTACTTACCGGCGCTGTTAATCAGTAGCCAACACAGCTTGGGCCTCAAGGCCCGACTGAGAATGAGGGAGAACCCGGCCATGCAAATTCCACTAAAAGCCATGCTTCGCTCAGCTATTCAGGCCACTCCAACTCCAATGGCGGGATTGGCATTAGGGATAGCCAGCCTTGGCTGGTGCTGGAATAACCTCGCCGGCGATGCTGCAACACAACAATGGGGTGCAGCCGTTGCTGCTGCACTGCTGCTATTGCTGGCCATCAAATTTATTCGCTACCCTGCTATTTTGCGTGAAGAGCTGGCCCACCCGGTCGTCGGTAGTGTGATTCCGACATTTTCAATGGCGCTGATGGTGATCAGTAACGCCTTGCACCCGGTCGCCGCCAACGCAGCAGCAACTTTATGGGTCGCCGCGGTGGTTTTCCATCTGGCATTCATGCTGAGTTTTTTCTATCACCGGGCTCAGGATTTTCGTTTACACCATTTGCTTCCGAGCTGGTTTGTGCCTCCAGTTGGCTTGGCGGTAGCCGCATTAACCAACCTGACACCCGCCCTCGCGCCGGTTGCCCAAATGTTGTTGGCTTTTGCCCTGATGGCCTACTTGGTACTGATGCCGCTGATGATTTACCGTTTGGTGTTTTCTGCCCCAGTGCCGGATACCAGCAAACCAACACTGGCGGTATTGGCAGCACCTTCAAGCTTGTGCCTGGCAGCGTACCTACAAATTGCTGAGGCTCCATCGTTGTTGCTGGTTGCCTGCCTCGGTGGCTTGGCAGTATTGATGACACTGGTGATCTACGTTGGCTTCTTCCGTTTGTTGCGCTTGCCTTTCAGCCCCGGGTACGCGGCATTTACTTTCCCGATGGTGATCAGCGCAACTGCGTTGTTCAAAACCGCGGAGTTACTGCAAGGCCATGCACTTACACAAGCTGCCGCTGAGCAAATACTACAAGGCGCGCAAGTTGAGCTGATGATCGCAACCGGCATCGTGGTTTATGTGGCAATCCGTTATGTGCGCCACTACGCAGGCCGCATGCATCGCGCGTTACACCCTGTTGAGCTGGTCGCCTGAGGGCGACTAGATTATTTTCCGATCCAGAAATGGGCTTAAAGGCAGGAGGCGTGATTAGCCGCCATCTTGAGTATTCACTGAGGAATTTTTGCTTTTACGCCGATGCGTAAGCCATCAAAACATACTTATTGTTTGAAAAAATCGTATGTTTTTTGCTTGGTACTCGTTAAAAATATCAACAATCAGCTGGGAATACCGCGTAGGTGCACCTTTTGCATCGCCTGCGAATGTCCATGTTCCTTCGTTTGCGTCAAAGGTGGTCCAAACATTTCTAACATTGCCTAACGCAATACAGTGGTAGCCAAAAATACCATTGAAAGTCACGAGTGCGAGGTTTGATTTTTCATCAGACATTGCAGCGATCATCGAAACTGCCGTGTCGATATATCTGCCGTTTGTACTAATCGAGACGGGGTTGGCTTTCAGCTTGTACGACGACATTTTCATGATTCGATGGACGACGCTAGAATCAAACTCAGTGTCATTTCGCCGATGCGAATCCGTAAAGCGCGCATGGCTAATTAGGGCTTCTTGGGCACCAGCACCGTGGGTTAGCGCAATTGCCGCGACACTTGGGTTTGTTGTGCTGGCCTCAACTAACCATCGCACGGTCAACCCTAAGCATGCACCATCTTTTAGCGATGATGTCATACCCATGAGAAGGTCAGACTGATTAAATTTGTGCGTGGGTAATTCCATTTAATGGTATCTCTTGCGAATCGCTAGAAAGACTGGCGATGCCTCTGCAGTGATCGTAGTTTTCGACGCGTTATCATACTCTGATAGAGACAGCACTTGCGCTGTTTGCCTTTACCATCGGTCATAGTAGGCGGGTAATCGCACGGTCGGTGCACGTTCAGAGTGCGGGCGGCAGATTGGCTGTAGACCCATACCGCAATGGAAAAGACTACTACTGGCATGTGGCGTGATTTCTGGCATACTGACCGATCCTCAAAAACAATAAAAACAATGAGTGTATGAGCACGGCGAGAGACCCTATGACGTCTTGGCTTGAGCACCTTAGCTCCCTCGGAATCCGATTCGGTATCGACGATAAGGGAGGGCTGACAACACGAGCCCCAAAAGGCACTTTAACAGCCGATTTGGTCGATCAGATCAAGGCAAAAAAACCGGACATTATTGCCTGGCTACAAGCTGGTGCATCCTTACCTGCACTGCATCATCAGCCCACACCCGACAACCGCCTGTGGCCGGTTACGGACAACCAGCAGCGCCTATGGCTAGCCTGCCAAAACCAACCGGATACCACCTACACCCTGCCAACCGCTGTAATTTTGGCTGAGACAACCGGTGCCGGTATTGATGGAAAGCAGCTACAACAAGCCATTCAAAGCACACTTAGTCAACACAGAATACTGCGTACCCGCTTCGTCGAAACCCAAGGGCGTTTGTTGCAGCTGGAATCCCTCAAATCGTCACAATTGCGGATCTCCGGCGCTACCGAGAAACCACATATAGCAAGCGACAGCGAGATTATTTCGCACGCACAAGCATGGCTGAGCCAGCCGATGCCTGCCGATGCTGAACAGCTATGCCGAGCCGAATTAATGGCATTAACCGGCAATCGCTGGTTACTGCTCCTGCAATGCCACCACCTGATTACCGACGGCTGGTCAAACCGCCTATTGATGCAAGAGGTGTTACAGCGCTACCAACAATTACCTGTCGATACGGCAGCAACCGATTACCTCGATTATTGCCAGTGGTTGAGTCTTGATGCGGTTAAACAGGCGCAACAGGCTGAGCTTTCAGCACTGCTCAAGCCGATAACGGACGCCAAACACGATTTACAGCCGCTGCAATTAACGCCACAACCAACGAACCAGCCGCCTTTGGCACAGCAATGCGCCATCAGCATACCCCCTGAATTAACGACCGCCATCGATCGCCAATGCCAACAGGCAGGTTGCTCACGTTTTGCTTGGTTGTTGTCGGCTTGGCATTGTTTTCTGCATAAATTAACAGACACCACGCATTTTGCCGTGGCCAGCCCAACGGCAAATCGCCAACAGGCCCAATACCCTCAACGCCAGCAAATCGGGTTTTACGTCAACACACAACTGTTGGCAGCAGACTTTTCAGAAACGCCTAACTGGCAAGCCTTGCTACGAAATAACCAAGCCCGCATTTTAACCGCCAACACCCATGCAGAAGTGCCTTTCACACAGGTGTGCGATGCTCTCGGTAAGCACCTGAACACGGCAGATATTGAGCATTTTTTTAACGCCGCCATCAACTATGAAGCCGGCCAAACGCTGGCACAAAATCATATACCGTTGCACAACGGCACTGTGCTTAAGGTTGAACCGCTGCCAGCATCGGCGGCCGGTGCTAAGTTTCCGATCACTTTACTGGCTTCAGACGATAGTGATTCTGAACACCCTCTGACGCTTCAATTCGATTACGACAGCAGCCTCTTCAGTGCAACATGGGTCGAGCGCTTAGCGAGCAGCTTCAGCTATTTACTCACGCAGCTGCAAACGCTACCTATGCCTTCAATCGAATGGAATGCCTTACAACTATTACGACCGCAAGAAGCGCAAGCATTGTTAGGCCAGCAATCTGAGGCTACCGACCTGCTGCCGCTTTATCGAGCTCTGGCGCAGGCACCATCGGCATCATACCCTTGCCCAGCCGCTGATGAGCGCATCGAAATTATTATTGAGCAGCAGGCCAAGGCGACGCCTAGCACGCTTGCCGTTAGTTGTGATCATTATCAGCTCACCTACGCCGAGCTGGATGCCAACGCGAATCGATTAGCGCATGCCATCCTCAACAGCTTGGTCGATGTAGCGCATCTTAAATCCCAACAGCCGCCATTCATTGCCATCGTTGCTGGCCGTAGTAGTTATCTATCGGTCGGGCTGATGGCTATTATTAAAGCCGGTTATGCGTATCTACCCATTGACCCTGGCTTGAGTGACGCAGCCATTACCACCTTATTCGATGATGCGAAGCCATGTTTAATTTTGGCTAACGACTCCCATCAGGCAAGGCTACAGCAATTCACTGCAACACCAATGATTGATCACTGCCAGCCAACGTTATGGCCAACAGATATCAACAAACCGGATGTACAAAGCCCAAGCCCTCTGTTTAATGTGATTTACACCTCGGGTTCAACGGGCAAACCCAAAGGCGTGATGGTGCCACATCGGGGTATCGTCAACCGACTTCGCTGGATGCAAACGCGATACCCGCTCACCGATGCGGATGTGGTTTTACAAAAAACCCCTTACACGTTTGACGTATCCGTATGGGAGCTGTTCTGGCCATTGATAACAGGCGCGCGTTTACATTTTGCCGCCGATGGTGAACATCAAAACAGCGCTGCGCTACTCAACACCGTGTGCTCCAAAGGCATCACAACTCTGCACTTTGTGCCCTCGGTATTTAGCGACTTTCTGGATGTACTTGCTAACGCTAGCGACGCAGAAACCACATCAGAGTTATCACTAAAACGTATTTTTACCAGCGGCGAAGCCTTGCAGCCGGAGCATGTCGAACAGCATCGTTTGCTGTTACCAGCAACCGAACTGCACAACCTGTATGGGCCAACCGAAGCTAGCATTGATGTAAGCTATTTTGATACCCGCCACTGGCAACCTGAAGATGGTGCCGTGCCCATTGGCCACGCCATCAGCCATATGCAGCTATTGATTTTGCGTGACGATAACAGCCTCTGCCTACCGGGTATGAGCGGTGAACTTTGTATTGCTGGCGTCGGCTTGGCAGAAGGCTACTGGCAGCAACCTGAAATAACCGCGAAGGCTTTTATCACGTACCCGTTTCACACGGCACAGCCATCAACAGGCAAAAAGCTATACCGCACCGGTGACCTCGCCCGCTATCGTGAAGATGGCACGCTTGAGTATCTGGGCCGTCGCGATACCCAAATGAAAATTCGCGGTGTACGGGTTGAGGCAGATGCTATTCGTTATGCCTTGTTGCAGTACACGGGGGTTGATCGAGCTGCATTGATAACCGACGGCGAAGGTTTGAATCTCAACCTGACGGCTTGTCTTTATTCTTTTGCTTCTGAAATGGATTCGTCCGGCGTGGAGACGTCCGGCGTGGAGACGTCCGGCGTGGACACGCCCGAAGCGAGTTCGGCCGCAGTTACCAGCAATGCAGAACAACACTCTTCCGTCGATACCCAAGCATTGCGTCAGCATCTGTTGCAAAGCCTACCTGCCGCGGTGATTCCTCAGCGTTTTGTGATGATGAATGAATGGCCGCTAACGGCTAACGGAAAACTCGATCAAAAACGCTTACGCCTGCTTGCCGCCAATGCGGCAACCGTGGTTGGGCCACAATCCGACACAGAAACGCGTATGCAGGCAATCTGGGCGTCATTTTTACCGGCACCCATCAGCTGCAATCAAGGGTTTTTCGAACTTGGCGGCCATTCGATGCTGGCAACACGGTTAATTGCCACAGTCGCAGATACCTTCGAGCGGGATATTCAACTTGCCGATTTAATGGACCACGATACCGTACAAACGCTCTCAACATTTGTTGATACCCAAGCACCCAAGCGGGTATTTATTCGCCCGGCAGGAGATCTAAAACAAGGCTCTACGGAAGACGCCCCTGCGCCATTGTCGTTTCAACAACGCCGTCTATTTCTATTTTGGCAACTGCAACCCGCATCTAACGCATACAACATGCCTGCGCGCTTCAAGTTAACGGGCCAATGGAATGTCGCGGCACTGCAGCAGGCCTTTGTTAAACTCGAACAGCGCCACACAATTTTACGCACCCGCTATGCACTTGATGATAACGGCGAGCCACAAAGTTGCGTATACCCACCACGAACACGAGTGCTGGAGGTTGTTGAATCCGACGATGACGTAACCCGCCACAGTGCGCAACAACGAACGTTGAATCAGCCATTTGATCTCACCGCCGATGCCATGCTCAGAGCAAGCTTGGTCATCACCGGGGCAGACACTGCAGAGCTGCTAGTGTGCGTGCATCATATCGCTTGCGATGCGTTATCGTTCGAAATCATGCTGGATGAAATCACCCAACATCTGCTGCATCCGAGCATTGAACCCAAGCCATTACTCCTACAATACCGGGATTTCGCCATCTGGCAGCAATCTACCACGGGGAACGATTACCCGTTTTGGCTCAACACACTTCGCGGTGCACCCGAGCGACTCAATTTACCACTCGACCACCCGCGCTCAAGCAATACCACACTCGACGGCAATACCATCAGCCAGGCAATCGCACCTGATTTAACACAGGCTATTCGCCGCATGTGTAAAGAGCACCAATGCACACCATTTACGGTGATGGTTAGTGCCTGGCAAGTATTGCTGGCACGCTTGAGTGAACAAACCGACATCTGCATCGGGTTACCGACATCAGGTCGTAACCACGACGTTAGTAGGCTGGTTGGGTTCTTTGTCAATTCACTGATATTGCGCACAGATCTGAGCGACAACCCAACAACAAAAACACTACTAGAAACCCAGCAACAGCAACTAACGACGCTGTATCGCCAACAGAGTGTTGCTATTGAGGCGGTTATCGAACAGCTCGGCTACCCGCGTAGGCCTGAGTATTTGCCGATCGCGCAGGTTGGTTTTAATTATCTGCAGGCCGACAACACGGGTATTGAAAACGCGCTTCAGCAGCTGCCTTTTACCGTTGAAGGCATCGACGAACCCGCTACCGTCGCCAAATACGAGCAAACCTGGACCATCAGCGAAACTACCGAAGGTTTTGAGCTGCATATCGAATATCAAACACATCTGTGGCAGCAACAAACGCTGGAACACTGGCTCGATGCCTACCTGCATTTGCTGGGCGAGATGTTGGCAAATCCGAATATTCCTGTTCAAGGGCTCACTTGCGAACCGCACGCCCTCACTTTACAACGGCTACAACATCAACAGGCCGATATCGTTGATATTTACCCATTAACGCCGATACAACGTGATATTTGGCTCGACGCTCAGCTACGCCCCGGCTCACATCAAAATGCACTGGGGTTTTATTCGGCATCTGCAGTCGCCGTTGACCCTGCCATCTGGCAACAACAACTAACAACCTTGGTAGAATGCGCCGATTCGCTTCGGGCTATTTTTGTCACGGAAGATGTACCGCAACAAAAGTTCTATCAAGCCATTCGATCGAACGCACTCGACTTAGTTAACCAATGCTATCGATACCAACATTTAAGCCATCTCGACTACAGCGATCAAGATGTTAACGCCCGCGCACAACAATTGGTGTATGCCCCCTATTTGCCCGGCCAACCACTATGGCGTGCTGAGTTACTGAATTACGCTGACGGCTTCAGTGTGTTTATCATGGCCGGATGTCACGCCATGTTTGATGGTGTGAGCTTGCAAATGCTCGGGCGACTGCTGAAAGATAACTATCAAGCGGTGATTGAGCATCAGCCCGCCACGCTGCCTGCCAACAACTACAAACCTTGGTTGCTGGCACAGCACCATGATTGGGATACCGCCGATGTACACGCCTTCTGGAAGGCTCGCAGTGCCGATTTAGCACAATCGCTCTGGCACACACAAAACACATCAACACAGGCGCAAAATCCTCAGCTACAAACCGCCCACATGGCATTGGGTACCAGCACTACAGAGCTGGCCGGTTGGACACGCCGCAAACGCGCGACACCAGCCTTATACCTAAAAGCCTTGTATGCCCTTGCCATCAAATACCTGCAAGGGTTTGACGGTGACTTCCTGATTGAAGAAGCCGTTAGCAGCCGCGATGCCGCACACCTAACCACACAAGGGTTAATGTTTCAGCAACAGCCGATGGTGATTGATGCACTCAGCACAGGCACTGCTCGTGCAAATTCAGATATTCGAGAAACAGCCACCTTCAGTGGGCTGCTGAAACATATGGCGCGCTGGCGTAAAACCGGCAAAGCCGGCCAACCGCTTTCATTAGCAACTAAACACCGATTATTGCCGCAGGCACAGCCATTTATCTTTAACTTCTATGTGATGGAAACAGACACCCAGTTTATGGGGCAGGCACAACACATTGAACATTTGATTCCGCAACAAGAAGGCTGCCTCACCGTCATTGTGCGCCAAAAAGGCGACGAGCTTACGCTGCAAGCAACATCACCAAAATCAGGCATTTGCCCACAGCAGTTACTTGCCTTAATCGTGCGGTTGCACCAAGCCGTTTTCGACAACCAAAACGATCACATTGCATCACTACCATTCGCGCCGTATGCCCGTTCAACCGCAGACGGCCGAAGCACAACTCCGGAATATGCTACACACCAGATTTTGCCGGATGTCCAAAACGTTGCCGTCGATCAACTGACACTCAACGATCCGTGGGGCAACCCATTGGCAATCGATCAATTGCTGCAGACGCAAATTGTGGCTGCGCACGATACGCAAGGCCGGCCGCTAGAGATGTTGTTAACGGTTGAACAGCCGCAAAACACGCAACACAAACCGCAAACACATTTGCTTAACATCGGATCACGGCCAAATCTATGCCATGAAGAAGATGCGACTTCAAACGCACCTAATCAGTCTGACAACACGCAATCCAACCTTCTAACAACGCAACTATCGGCAGAATCACAACCGCAAAACAGTCTTGAACGTCTGCTGTTGACGTTGTGGAAAGACGCACTGGGGCGTGACGATATTGGCGTAACGGATGACTTTTTTGCCCTCGGCGGTCACTCTTTACTGGCGATGCGCATCGCTCATCAATTGCAAAGCCAATATCAGATACAACTAGCGGCTGGGCAGTGGTTTAGCCACCCAACGATTCGCAGCATTGCCAATCAGTTGATCGAAACACCCACCTTCCACGCAGACCAACTGCCGCCGCTGATTCATCAGCCGAATCAACAGCGAGCGCCACTAACGGCAGCACAACGCCGCTTGTGGTTATTCGAAAAAATGGCAGGCAGCCAAGCCGACACAACGATTTACAACATCAGCGCCGCACTGAATATCAACGGCGCGCTGGATGAAAAACGCCTGCAGCAGGCGCTGACACAGATTGGACACACCCACTCGGTATTGAACAGCCGCGTTATCGATAATGGTGACGATGCTAGCATGCAGTATGAGCAAAAGGCACCGCTCGTGTTGAATATTCGACATCAACCAAGTGGGCTGTCGTCAACGCTACAACATGAATGGCAAAACCAACAACTGCAGGCGAATCGCCGGGCGTTCTCACATACACATTCAGACGAGCCACTTAGCCGTTTTGACCTATTAAAACTGGATAACCAACACTATTTGCTGGCAGTCACATTGCATCATCTGATCGCTGATGCTCAATCTATTGCCATCATCGCTGAAGATCTTTTTAACGCGTATATCAACGGCACAGCCCACGATGCAATAACACACACATCGGCTGCCCCAACCTATGCCGACTATGCCCACTGGCAACAACAATGGCTGCACAGTGATGCTATGGATACCGCGCTGGCATTCTGGCACTCGACCTTGCAAGGGGCACCGCTGCAACTCGGGCTACCGTATCAGGGGTTATCGCCAGACTTTAGCGATTTCACCGCAGCGAAGATCGATATCAATTTCGACGCTGCACTAACACAACAACTCAACAAGCTAGCGCAGCAACAGCAAATCAGCCCATTTATGCTCATGCTGGGCATGTATCAGTTGACGCTCAGTGTATGCTGCCAGCAACCGGATGTGTGTGTTGGTATCCCACTCAATGGGCGCAACCATCCAGGCCTTGAACGTGTTGCGGGCTTCTTCGTTAACGCGCTGGTTGTGCGTAGTACGCTAGATACCAATATCAGCGTAGAGCAACTATTAAGCTCGGTGCGCGGCCATGTTAGCGATGCGTTTGCGCACCAACAGGTACCTGCCGAACGTGTCATGCAAGCGCTCGGATTACAACCTTCACTCGGCCAATTACCCATTGTGCAGGCTGCATTCAGCTATCTGCAGCAGGATACCAACCTCGATGCACTCACTGACCTGATTAGTGCAAAAACCGGTTTGATGTTGTCACCGGCAAACCAACAAGAAGACATTGCCCGGTTTGAGTGCCAACTGACGCTCACACAAAACGCTACGGCACTGAGTGGCCACCTCAACTACCGCAAAGCCCTATTTGCCCCGGCAGACATGCAACACATTGCCGATACTTTCAAGAAACTTTGCCGGTGGATCGTCAGTGAAGACGCCCTGCAAACACGCTGGTACACACTGCGTGCCGACCGTCAGAACCTCGTCACATCAGCAACCGCAACAGTAGCGAACGAACTGCCACTAACGACGGTACAGCAAGATTTGTATCTAGCCTCCTTGCAGCGCCCCAACAGCCTCGAAAACAGCATCGGCTATGCATTGCACTTACCGGTTGAGCTCAATCTCGAGCACTTTCGCCAAAGCCTGAATGCCTTGCATCAACACTACCCCATGCTACGAGCCCGTTTGAAAAATACCGGCACCCGCGGCGAAGCTGTGCTTGCGATCAATGATGATTTTGCCCCTCAATTGGAAGTCATCGATCTAACTGGGCCAGCGCATGCCGATACACGCGCAGATATCCAACAGTGGATTCACGACACCATCAAACAACCGTGGAATCTCCAGCAAGATAACCAACCGCTAGTGAAACAACGGCTCATTAAACTGGCTGACAACAGCTGGTATACCCAGCTCGCTTGCCACCATATTTTGATGGATGGTTTGAGTTTTACCCTGCACGCCTACCACCTTGTGACGAATTACTTGGCGTTGCAAAAAGGTGATGCCATGCAGTTTGCCGATGATACGTTTGTTGATTACCAGCGCTATCACCTGCAAACCTTCGACCACCCTGAGAGCATTCACTGGTGGCAACATAAATTACAAAACACTGAAGCTCTGCAATTCGCCGGTGTGCCCCAAACGGTAGCTATTGATAATCAGCAAACAGAGCATGAAACACACGCCCGACTAATCNACCGCGAATGTGTTGTGTCGGATGAACACTACAGCGCCTTGAAAAAATACTGCCGACGCCAACGCATAACACCAGCGCTCTATTTTAAGTGCCTGTACGGTTTGTTGATAAACCTCTATTGCCGCCACAATACAGATTTTGTGATCTCCGAATTCCATCAAGGCCGCCGCAAGCAGGATATGGGCTCCATTGGCTGCCACTACCACCGAGCACTGTGGCACTTCAACCAAGCAACGCTCAATGGTGACCTAGCGACACTGTTTAGCAGTGCGCGCCAGCATCAAAAAGAGACCGGCAAGATGGCGCCATTGGCCATCGGTACCGCTACGCGATTGTTGCCAGCCAACAACCTGAGCTTCAGTTACAACTATTTGTTTATGCCAAAAAGCGGAGAAGCTGAGGGCATCAGCTTTGATGGCATCAGCGTGTCGCCCGAGTTTGATAACAACATTGATTTGCGCGTTCAGCTAGATAAAGGCGAGTTAGTGCTGGCCCTGGGCTACCACCCGGATCTATTTGATGACCTGAAATTCCTAGAGCGACTGTTGTCACTCAGTAAACAAATCACGGCAGGTTGCGAAACCATAGCCGAACTCGATTATTGCCTCGCCGGTGAAACTCGTCGTTTTGATGCCGCGGCAAACGACCCGCAAACACTGACCCTGAGCCAGTGGATTCCACAAGCGATACAAAAACAAATACGTCAGGCACCAACCGCCACCGCCGTGATATGTGGTGATCGTCAACTAAGCTACGCCGATTTAGACCTACAAGCCCGCAAGCTCGCTAACGTATTACTTAAAGCTGGGGCCGGTCGCAACCAGGTGGTTGCCATCATGCTACCTCGCAGTAGCGATGCCGTCGTTGCCACATTGGCAACGCTCTACACCGGTGCTTGTTATTCACCGATAGACCCCGCACTGCCAATTGAACGCCAACAACACATGTTGGCGGGCTTACCGGTTTGTGCGGCTGTCTCTTCTGAAACAGTCTCTTCTGAAACACTGAAACAAGCCATATCCATAGCGTCAGAAACAAATTCTCAACAACGCTTTGAATGGATCGATATCGAGATCGCACAGTCGGCGAGCGTGACGGCTATCAGCAACGAAACGTTAAATCACCGTATCGCCAATGCCGACGATCATTTTTATGCCATCTACACATCCGGCTCTACCGGCACACCAAAAGCGGCCTACAGCAGCTATGGCGCAGCAAGCCAACTGGTCGATTGGTACCAACAGACGTTCAGCTTTGATGCCTCAGATCGTGTGCTTGTGTACTCATCACTCGGCTTCGACCTGACCCAGAAGAACCTGTTTGTCGCATTAACAAGCGGCGGCGCCTTGATACTGGATGACCGACAACACTTGGATCCAACGCGTTTACTCAATCTGATAAACCAACACGGTGTTACTCGATTAAATGCGGCGCCATCGGCTTTCTACCCGCTGGCTGATTGCATGCAAGCTAAGTCCGCTTCTACTGAATCAACACCCGCTAGAAACGCACCAACATTGCAAACCGTTTTTCTCGGTGGCGAAACCATCGACATCACCCGCTTAAAACCGGCGTTTGCCGTTGGTATAGATCTGATCAATATGTATGGCTTAACCGAGTGCACAGACATCAGCAGCTGGCACCGATTAACACCAGATGACAACCAGCCCGTGCTGGGCAAAGCCTCTGCAGGAAACTGTCTGCAACTGCTAACACCACTGAATCAACCCGTGCCACCCGGAATTGCAGGTGAGCTGGTCATTCGCGGCTCAGCTGTTGGTCGCCCGGCTGGCCACCCTAGCCATCTTGGGGCAGAGAGCCAAACGGCTGAACGCGATCAGCAATCTTCTGAAAACAACCAATACCAGTTAGTTGATGGTCATTGGCAATATCGCACAGGCGACGTTGTTCGAACTGGCATCAGCAACGGTGAATCATCACTGTTCTACCTTGGCCGCGCCGATCAACAAATGAAATTCCACGGCATACGGTTCCACCCTGCTGAATTGGAAAACGCCATCGGCCATCTCCCTGCCATCGAGCAGGCGCACGTGCTGCTCAATAACGACCAATTGATCGCCTGTGTTATCAGCGCCGAGCCATTGAACGTTCCGCATTTACGGCAAGCATTGGCAAGCCGTATACCCCATGCATTACTACCGACTTTATGGCAGCGGTTTGACGCCTTCCCGCTGACCCGCAATGGCAAGGTTGATCGTGCAGCATTACTACTGCAAATTGACACAAACCCAGCCACCGCCGTAACAGCACCGCGTAATGCGACCGAACAAGCACTGGCCCAGATCTGGCGAGAAGTTATCGGTATTGGGGTCACCAATACGGATGTGCACGATGACGCGGCCACGATTGCCAGCGAAGATAACGGCGACTCATCTAACACAATGGACATTCAGACACGTTTCTTTGATGCCGGCGGTAATTCGTTAACCGCGCTAAAACTGCTGCACCGTATCGAAACACAATGGCAATGCAACATGCCAGTTGCCCGGTTGTTTGAGCTACAAACCATCGAAGAACAAGCGCGCTGGCTTGATGGACACCACCAAACAGCCGCCGCGGAAACCGATAACCTGATCGTGTTTGTGAATGCACTGCCGTTTACCGGGCTGATCTACACCCCGTTAATGACGCAACTACAGGCAACACACACTTGCATCAACCTTGAGCCGGCTCAGCCGATATCGACATCCGATCAGGGCAACCACTATTTCGATGCACTGATTAACCAATACTGTGAACATCTAATTGAGATCCAGGCTACAGATAAAGCGACCGATAAAACGAAAAGCAAGATCACGCTGGTCGGTCATTCCGTCAGTGGTGTTTGTGCTCTAGCACTCGCCAAAGCGCTAGAGACGCGAGGCCAGCCCATTGCACAAGTGATATTGCTGGATGCCTTCACTCCGAGCAAAACCGCAGCACGCTATCTAAAGAATCCTCAGCGATTGGCGAAGCTATTGAAAAGCAGCCTACCCGCTACGAGCGATGACGCGCTCCCGATGTCGACATCAAACGATGCAGCTGGCGTAATCGCAACCGCCAGCCAAGGTTTGCTAACACCGAAGCAAGCGCAACACCTGCTGAATGCAGCGCAGCAATTGGCTGATTCACTGGCAACCCAACAATGGAGCGAACTCCAACAAATCGTAGCCCCTGTTACCTTACTCCAAGCCAGCCAGCGCGCCGGTTGGCAAAAATGGCTAGCCGGTAACAGCCATGGTTGGCAAAAAATCCTGCGCGACATTGATGTTCAATCTATCGATGCAGATCACTGGTCGGTCATTTCGCACGCGGATGTTTTGTCCTATCTCACTCATTTGGCAACCAATAAGGCCAAAGCCCCTTAAAAATCGAACATCGTGTTTGTTGCCAGCGACAAATTCGAACAACCGATCGTTTTTCAAGGTTTTTTTTTCTACTCAAGATACCTAGAATATCCAAACTGACGGAATTCACACATTAGCAGACGAGCGATATGGAAAATCCCGCACTGCTCTCTATGGTTAATAGACGTCCCATAAAAAGACACCGTGAGTATGGATACCGAACTCGATGCCTACATGAAGCGCGCCGTAGCGCTTTTGATCTTTGCCATGGTCGCCGGGTATTTATTGACCTTTGGCTTGAACGTCGTACTTGCCCGGATTCTCGAACCTGCAGAATACGGTGATTTCAAAATCGCCGAGGCGGTCATTGAGCTCGGTACCCTGCTCGTTCTGATGGGCGGTGGCTCTGCCAGTTTTCGGTTTTTAACCGGTAGCGATGACGAGGCAAAATCTCGAGCTTGGGAGTTTTTCCGCATCTATACCCTACTCGCAATTGCCAGCTCGCTACTGCTACTAATCGGTGTCGCCATCTATTACGCCGTTGCAGAACCGATGGAACACCATCCTCTCTTGTGGGGTATTCTGGTATTACCCATCTCAGCCGGCGCGTACATGCTTTCCTGCATTTTGCAGGCCCGCCAGCAAATCGGTTATGCCACGATTCCCTGGGAAATCGGCACACCGCTGTTTTGTTTGATCGCTATCGGCATCCTTTCTGTGATTGACAGCAGCATTCTGACGGAAGAAGTGGCCATCGGTATCTTTGCCGCTGGCATTTTCTTCGCGCTCGTCATCAAATTTTTACGCACTCAGAAAACCGGCATCATGCCGATGAAATCCAACCCGACTCAACGACGCCCGCGAAATTGGTTATCTGTGTCGATTCCGATGATGATGATCTCAACCCTGCAGATACTGTTATTTCAAATCGATATTTTTATGATTGAGGGCATCGACAAACATGAAAACTGTGTCGGCTATTTTGCCGCTGCATCAACAACCGTCGCATTGTTGAATGTCGCTACATATATCGTTTTAAATATGCTGACACCGCTAATGCCGCAAGTCGCCAATCAAGGCCAGGCCGCAGTTAAAGCGCTCAACCGTCGGGGTATCAAGTTGTTACTCATGATTTGTATTCCGATGGCGGNCGGCATTGCGATTTTCTCACACCCGCTGCTGTCGTTGTTCGGCGAAGACTCCAAAGCTGCACATTCATCACTGCTAGTTCTACTGATCGGCTACACGTTTGTCACCCTCAGTGCTCTGCCTTTCAGTTGGCTCAAATACTCGGGTAACGAGCGGGTCTTAATCGGCGTACTTGTCGCCGCCGTCGCCATGAACGCAACACTCAACGTTTTACTGATCCCACGTATGCACATTGTAGGAGCCGCTGTTGGAACAACCGCCGCCCTTATTTTCAGCGGCCTGGCAATTATCTTAATCATGCGCAGACGCATGGGAATTTGGTGTTTTTGAATGTTCGACATCCATAGGTATAAGAGAACCTCTAAAAACGTCGGCGGCGCAGTACTGACGAGGTAAAACTCGATGGATTTTCAGTAAAAACCTCATGATGCAGGTCGGAACGTTCGTTGAGCTAACACTTACCCCACCAATAAACACAGACACAAACTTATAAAAATTCGGCTGCTACAAACAACAAGGATGTTGCCATGTTAAATCGACGATCATTTTTGCGCTCTGCCAGTGCAGGCGCACTATCCGTTTATATGGGTCAAGAATTGATGGCGATGGAACACGCTCGCCAAACAACGGGTATTGCGATTGAAGATACCATTTGGCTTGCATCTAATCTGAACCCGCTGGGAGCCAGCCCCAAAGCCATGCAAGCGTTGTCTGACTCCAGCAATCAGGCCTATCGTTACGGCGGCCATAAAGCGCTGGCACTGCAAGAAAAACTGCACCAGCATCATAACTTGCCGTTTCAAAGCTATGAGGACCCAAAACAATACTTCGCAAAGTACGACGCTTTTACTCGCAATCCGGTATTAATTGGCAACGGCTGCACACAGCTATTGAATGCTGCCGCCATGGCATTCGGCGACAATGGCGGTAACTATATCGAGAGCTTCCCAACCTACAATCAACTGGGAAGAACAGTTACGGAACACCACCCCGGTATGAAGCGCGCGCAGATTCCGGTGAATGACGAATACCAAAACAACATTCCAGCCATTCTCGCGGCAACCAACAAAAATACGCGGTTTATCTATTTAGTGAACCCGACGAATCCAACAGGCACAGTCACTGCCAAAGCTGACTTAATGCGGTTAATCAACGAAACACCGGAAAACGTTATCATCATTATCGATGAAGCTTACATGGAGCTCGCCGACCCCGGTGCAACGGTTTCTCTCATCCCTGAATCACTAAAACGCCCAAACTTATTAGTGTTTAAAACGTTTTCCAAAGTCTATGGCTTGGCAGGCTTACGCGTAGGATATGCCATCGGGCCAGTGCCACTGCTTCAACAACTGAATCGACGAACCGACGGCATGGGGTTTCAGAATCTTGTTTCCATGGCTGCAGCATCCGCTGCTCTGGACGACAAAGCTTTTATCCAGGCGTCAATTCATCACGGCAACAAGACCAAGGCCGTTATGCAACAACGCTTTAGCGACTATGGCTTCACGCCGATACCCAGCCACACCAGCTTTATGTGGGTAAAAACCGGGCGCAATAACACTGCTGCGGTTGAAACGCTCCGGCGCCGCGGCGTGTTTATCAAAGACGGGCAAAGCTATTGGCAGCGCCCTGGATATTTGCGGGTATCGGTCGGCTCAGATGACGATATGGCACGCTTCTACCGCCACTTTGAAGAAGTGATGGGGGTGTGATTCGGATCTATTTGTAGGCTACCTGCACTACGAATTGTTACTTTCAATTAATCGCCGTTTACGCATAATACCCCGCTTTTACTCGGGTTATTATTGCTGTGGATATCTTTCATGCGCTGGCATTGTTGGTGGGTTCGATTTTTGCGAATGCACTGGCAGCATTTGCCGGAGGTGGCGCTGGTTTAGTGCAAATGCCGCTGTTACTCCTGCTCGGCCTGCCTTTTTCCATCGCCTTGGGCACCCATAAAATCGCTACCGTCGCACTTGGCCTCGGAGCAACATCACGGCACCTGAAAAGTGGGGAGCTAAAACTCAACGAATTACTCTATGTGATTGCCTGTGGAACTCTCGGCGTGATTCTCGGCGCGCGCGTAATCGTCAATGTGCCCGACGATATCGCCAAGACCTTGCTCGGTATTTTAATCGTCGGCTTGGGTATTTATTCCATTCAGGCTCCGGGNTTGGGAATACATCACACACCCCAAAATCGTACCGCCCGCGGCTATACCATCGGAGCGGTAGGTCTGTGTTTTATCGGNTTTTTGAATGGATCACTGACCGCTGGCACCGGCCTGTTTGTGACGATATTTTTGATCAAGTGGTTTGGCTTCGATTACAAAAAAGCCGTGACCAACGCCATGATCAGCGTCGGGTTATTCTGGAACAGCATAGGTGCAGTTACAGTTTGGCAAGCCGGTGCACCAATTAAATGGGAATGGCTCGGGTTGCTATTAATCGGCTCATTTGTAGGCGGCTATGTCGGTGCCCATTTTATGTCGTTGAAAAATAACCGAGTGATCAAACGTGCCTACGAAGCTCTGTGCCTGCTGATCGGCATCACGTTAACCTTCGGGTTATTTTGATAGCCGACCAAACCAAGTCTACATTCCCGCTCGTCATCGCTGCTCGGTCACAATCCAAGCAGCAATTATTAAGGGCCACATTAAGGTACCTGCGGCCAAAACTCATCATTCTTGCGTAACACGGCAATCTTCAACAGTGCAGCAACACTAACGGCATCAGTGATACGACCACTCATGGCCCACTCAATGGCATCATCAAGTGGCAGCTTTTTAACCGTGATGTCTTCGGTCGCTTCCAGCTGCATATCGCCCTCAGTGAAATCTGTCGCTAAAAATACGTAACTGGCTTCATCAGTGATGGAATTCGACGTGTGCAACTTCTGAATTTCGATCATGATATTGGCGGTCAAACCGGTTTCTTCCGAAAGCTCCCGATGTGCCGTATCGATAGGTTCTTCTCCGTTCGGGCAACCACCCATGGGAATCTCCCAGGAATATTCATCCAGCGTATAACGATATTGCCCGACTAACCAAGTGTTGCCCTCATTATCAACAGGCACAATACCAACGGCAGTGCCTTTAAAATGAACACGGCCGTAGATACCTTCGGTATTACCCGGGGTGATAACATCTTCGTGGAATACTTGTATCCAGGGGTTTTCGTAGCGGAGTTCTGAGCTGATCCGCTGCCAGGGGCCAATTTTCTTCATCTAGGTTTACTCTGTATCGAACGAACGTAAATGATACACAAAAAAAAAGCCGACTCGAAAGTCGGCTTTAATTCTATCGGATCTTTCTAAGTCAGATTATTAAGGCTGCTGAGCTTGAAGATCTGAATCGATTACTACTGTATTTGGAAAAGTCCAGCCAGCCCACCAGTTACGATCAGCATTGTTAGTATCCGGGTCTACAGCACCTTCGTAGTCGGTTACATCAAAGGTAAACTCAGTACGACCGGCTAAAGAAGAAACAGTAACGTCATCGCTCAACATGGCTTCAGTCGCGGTTGCAGCCAACGCGGTGTCAAAGGTGATAGCGCTAGTAGATTCTACAAAGTTAACTGGAGTTGGTGCAGGAACAGCATTTTTTCCGTCGTTCTTAATGCCATTAGCCTTGTACTTATGCTCACTATCGCAACCACCGGTAACGACGTTAGTAAAGTCAACAGTCGTCATATCGTCTTGACCATTGTCTATGCGAACACAGATACCGTAGTTAGCAACAACAGAGTTATACAGATCAACAGTTACGTCGCCACGCAGACGCATACCTGGTTGCTCATTACAACCTGGAGTACCGTCTGTATCACAGCTTGCGCCGTCAGCTGGACGATCTTTAGTCATGTCGCTACCAATAATGGTGACGTTAGACAGGATCGCTGAAGTAGATTTAGCAGACTCATCGTCAGAGCTGTTTGCTTCAATACCACGTGGATCGTTAGATCCATCTGGAGAAGCTTTAGTTTGATGCTTGATGATCAGCGCGTGCTGAATATGACCTTGGTAGCCTTCATCGAAATCGATATCGTCATCGTCGTTGTTAGTCAAAACAACGTACTTAGCATTTGCACGACCACCGAACCACTCGATACCGTCATCTAAGTTACCGTGAACCTGAATGTAAGACAGCTGAGTACCGTAACCGACACCTTGCAAAGTCAGACCGTTGATTTCGTTACCTGGGCCAGCAACTTTACCACCCTCAGCCATACGAACGTACTTCAATTCACCGCTGTTATCAGCTGCATCAGTACCACCGAAGAAAGCAACTGCGTCACCGCCTTCACCTTTAACATTACAGATTGCGCCATCTTTAGAGCACAGGTTGTCAGAACCAGCAGCGTTATGTGGAGCAAAACCCTGGATTACGATACCGCCCCATTCGCCTAAGCCGTCGAAATCGTCATCTTTCTGAGAAGAGAAGCTGATTGGCTGAGCTGCAGTACCTACTGCATTGATTTTAGAACCACGAGTAACGATCAAAACACCATCTTGGTCAGCAAGAATGTTGACGCCTTTTTCGATAGTCAGAGTAACACCGTTATCTTTGGCTGCTTGAACGTCAGCTGCAGAGTTCAGTTGTTTTTGACCTTTACCGATGTTAACAACGCCGCGCAAGAAGTAGGTTTCACCTTCTTTCAGTGTTGCATCACAGGTAATAGTGCCAGAAAGGATGTTGTTTTCCAGAACACACTCTTCCTGACCGCCACCGCCACCGCCACCGCCAGAAGTTTGTGGAGTACCGTCGTTGTCGTCATTGCTACAGCCTGCGATCAACACAGACGAAATAGCGCTTGCTAGCAGCAGTTTCTTGAAGCTCATTTTCTCAGCCTTTTTTCAGTTTTTAATTTTTAGTTAATTAAATTCAAACATTCACTATCGTGATCGATCTGAATGCCCAAGAAATTAAACCAGTATGATTTAATAATTTCGCACAGTATGGAGTCACATCTTTTCACTGGGATGACATATATATTTCATTTTGGTTACATCACACACGTTGTATCAGGTCGCATTACAAAAACTGATACAAATACTTTCAACAGTCACATAAGCATTAACATCGCCACATCTTATGACCCGAGGCTAACTTTAAGCAGACAAAAAAAAGCCACAAACGCGTTAACGCTTGTGGCTTTAAAAAGGAGTGTTTAAAGGTTTAGAAATTGAAATCAAACCCAACTTTGAATGCGACACCATTCAAATAAGATTCAACAACTTCATCTTCACGCAAGTATTCAACTTTTTCGTTTGTGATGTTAAGCACCTTTGCGTTCAACGCAATATCTTCATTAATAGACCACTGGTAAACGGCATCTAACTGAATACGGCCTTTTTCAATCTTGTTTGGCACTGTGCTTTCAACACGGAAGATACGATCACTAAAGTAGTTCGCCAACAAAGTAATTTGCTGCCCTGTATTGAAGTGATCGAAACCGATTTGCATGTTTGCTAAATAATCAGACTGCCCCTGCAACTGACGTGAGGATGGAGAGCCATACTCTGAGTTGCTCGTAGCCGGCGTCAATTTCACATTTGAATCAATGTACGAGAAGTTACCAGACAAAAAGCCCGACCATTCACCGTTATCAAACAACTGTGTCGCCAAATCTAACTCTAAACCAGCCAGAGTCGCGCTTTCCTGGTTCGCAAAAGTATATCCGTCACATGCACCCGCAGAGCATGAGAACTTACCAACTTCGATAGGCTGGGAAATATCTTTGAAGAACACTGCAATACTCAATGAGTCTTCTTCGCCAAAGTAGTATTCAGCACGTAAGTCGTAGTTAGTAATGGTCGAAATAACCAGGTTTGGCTGACCAACAAATTCATCATCAGTTTCCGGATCATAGAACGTTGTTTCGGAGCGTTCAGTGATACCTGGGCGAGACAACGTTTGACTCAAAGAACCACGTAGTTGCCACTCTTCAGCCACACGCCATGTGACAGCCATAACAGGTAGTACTTCGTTAGTATCATAAGTGTTGTCAGCTTCAGGCTTATACGGATACTTCAATTCCTGGGTCGCAGCTTCTACACGTAAACCCGCCAGTAAATCCCAAGCTTCTGTGATTCTTGTTTCTGTCGATAGATACCAAGCATAGATATTATCGGTCGATTTATAAGAATCGGTCTCAGAAGATTTAACTGAAGGCTCAATATTGAATGCATCGAATTCAGCTGGCGCAAAAATTTCTTCAAATGTACGGCCGGTGTTATCCACTTTTGGGAGAAAACCGAAACGAGCAATCTTCGCATCACGATCTTTGACCGATGTATATAAACCAGTTTTAAACGTAGTTGAGACATCCGCATTAAAATCAGCAACATAGGCATAATCAATACCGAAATCGATCGCGTTTTCTGTCAGGTCGCCATAACGACGTTCTAGGTTGATGACATCGATATTACCATTGATGATTTGATAAGCACGACGATCAGGCTCGTAACGGGAGGTATTGCCGTAAGTAAAGTGCCAGTCCAGCTTGTTAGATTCGCCGTCGAAGAAATGCTCACCCGCCAACTGCTGAGAGATATATTGGTTTTCAATCCACTGGAGAATAACGTCTGTTGTATCACGCTCTTCTTTATCGACACCGACATCTTCACGAGTCGTATCAGTAGTATTGCGCAAGAAAATTGTCTTACTGGTATAAGAGTTGTTACCGCCCGCATCTGCATAATTCATCACGAGATAACCGTTGAGATCGACTTCGTAAACACTTCTTCGATAATCGTAAACACCGGAATCCAATGCGTCATCAATCTTGGCATCTTGACGATTTGCCCAGCCGCTGCCATACGCAACTGCTGTATAAAAACCAAACTCACCACCATCACCAACGTCGTAACTATCACCGTAGGCGTATGAAAGATCAATTTCTGGTTCAGCTGTTTTGGTTTTCACTTCATAGATTGTGTTGAAAGACTTACCCAACACAGCCGCTTGCTCTGGAGTAATTTGACCGGGGAAGCAGTTACTTCCTGAACAAATGCTTAGAGAACCTGGCGCACCGAAATTAGTAAAGCTATCAACATTTGAAGGCAGCTCTCGAACACCATCATCAAATCCAAGCCAATCCGAATTGCTTCCTGTATAGGTCAACGCATCCTCAAAAGTTACGCCAGTAACAAAACCTGTACCGACAGAAAGCTCGTTTACGAGTTCAGCAGGAATGGCTTTGGTTACCATATTGATCGAACCACCGGTGGTATCACCAGGAAGTTCAGGGGTGTAACTTTTTTCGATTTCAATGCCACCTAAAACGCTTGATGGAAATAAATCTAAAGGGACATCTCGACGAGTCGGGTTAGTACTTGGCATCGTGCCGCCGTTCAATGTCGACGAAATAAAACGCCCTTGAAGACCACGTACAACGGCATACTTACCACCAACCAGCGATACACCAGCAACACGCTTCAATGCATCCCCTGCACTAGAATCGCCGAAGCGAGACATTGCGGCAGCATCCAGAACGTCAACAACGTTCAAAGAAAAACGTTCTTTATCAACGAACTCGTCTGGGCTGTATTTAGCAACAACCTCAACTTCTTCAATATCATCGCTAAACTTGGATAACGCGAAGTTAACTTGTTTGTCGACCAAAGATACAACACGGAAGTCTTGAACTTCACGGCTACCGTAATCAGGATGGCTAACAACAGCGGTGTAAACACCACGTGGGGCGGAGAATTCGAAGTAACCTTCTTCGTCTGCAACACCTTCATAAGAAGTGCCGATCAGTTTGATCGTTGCGCCTGCAATAACCGCATCTGAATCAGAATCGTATACTTCACCGCCAACGCCGCCCTGAACACCTTCGGCACGCTGCGCATCGTTTTCGTTAACTGAGTAGGTTTCTACTAGAACTTCGGGCTCTTCACCCTCTTCAACATCAATGCTGATATCTGCATTCTGATCCGCTGCTGCGGTGAAACGGAATTTCATCAATTCCTCACCTTGGTCAGAAGTCAGTACGGCTTCATGGTCGCCGCCGCCTAGATTGAATGTTACTGAACCGTCTTCTTTAACGGGTTTGGTGGCGCTACCGTTAACAGCAACCTGAAAACCTTCAGCTGCTGCACCATCCTTAAACATATAAAGAACCATATCACCGGAGAGCGCAGTGCTAGCGTAGCAGCTCAAGCCGATAGCGACAGATCTTGAGAGAAGTGATTTAATCATTTTTACCCCTAGTAAACTGGACGTCGCGTACTTCTGATAATGAAACACGACCAGGTTGAACGGGGCGAACTATACCGAGACTAGATGACGGTTTTGAAACAGTTTTATTTCACTAATATTACATGCGCAAGATACCCAATACCTAAGGGCTTTACAGGCAAAAAAAGGCGCACTAACAAGAAACAAAAAGTGAGAATAAAACCATGTATTTCAATGAATTGCCGTACTAATATTTCTCTTTTGTGTCACTTTAATTCCAGTCAGTATTCTATGTGAAATTCCATGGGGCAAAACATCACTAAAGTGTCATACACAAGGCACTAAAATGATGCAGAAATCGAGTCTGCTATGTAGGCAAATATATCTCATACCTATCGACATCATATAAACAGGGTTTAGATGATGTACAGAAACCGAACAACGCGCTGATCGGTCCAATCGCCAACCCCACCGATTCGAGCGTCGATGGCGTTGAATCCGAAGTACGACGATGACGGAAAAAAGCAGACGACAAAGCATGGAACCGACCGAGCACAGGGATATCGAATAACTCGCTAGGTCAACCCTCGCCGAGTATCGTAACCATCCCATGAATGTTGCAGCAAAATCGGCGCTTTTGTGGTTTAATGTGCGGCTTTTTTCGCCAGTTCAGAACCGGCTCGAACAGGATAGAAGCAACCAGCTCTATCATTTATAACCATTAACCATTGGGATCACGCGAAACTGGCGTTTCCAATGAATGGCGGAGTGCTCTCAATGTCTTCGATTGATCAATTATTCAACAACACTGAATTTGTCGGCCGCCATATTGGCCCGTCTGATCAAGATACGCGTCAAATGTTACAAACAGTCGGGGCTGCAGATCTGAATGATCTGATGCAGCAGACCATTCCGGCCAATATCTTTCGTACCGAGCCTCTTGCTCTTAACCAGGCTGAAAATGAAGCTCAAACGCTGAAACGCCTGAAAGCCATGGCAAGCGAAAACATCCTGAACACCAACTATATCGGCATGGGCTACTATCCGACCCACACGCCACCGGTGATTTTGCGTAATGTCTTCGAAAATCCAGGCTGGTATACCGCTTACACACCCTACCAACCTGAGATCGCCCAAGGCCGTCTCGAAGCGTTGATTAACTTCCAGCAGATGGTGATGGATTTAACCGCCATGCCTTTAGCCAATGCATCGTTGCTGGATGAAGCCACCGCCGCCGCAGAAGCCATGGCGATGAGCCATCGCGTGGTGAAAAAGAACAAGAGCAATGCCTATTTTGTGGATCAGAATTGCCACCCACAAACCATCGCTGTTCTTACGACCCGTGCGCAGCACTTCGATTTCGAATTAATTGTGGGCGATGTTTTTACTGATCTAGAAAACGAAAACGTTTTTGGCGCCCTGATTCAATACCCTGATACCCGTGGATCTGCTTCAGATCTCACTGAGGTTATCAGCAAAGCACACGACAAAAATGCCATTGTGACTGTCGCCACTGATTTATTGGCCCTGTGTTTGTTGAAGCCGCCAGGCGAAATGGATGCCGACATCGTTATTGGTAACAGCCAGCGCTTTGGCGTACCGATGGGTTTTGGTGGCCCACACGCTGCGTTTTTTGCGTGTAAAGAAGCCTATAAACGTGCATTGCCAGGCCGTATTATCGGTGTCTCCAAAGATAGCAACGGGCAAATGGCCTACCGTATGGCGCTGCAAACCCGCGAACAACATATTCGCCGTGAGAAAGCGACCAGCAACATCTGTACCTCACAGGCATTACTCGCCATCATGGCCAGCTGCTATGCCGTTTATCACGGTCCGCAAGGGCTCAAGCGCATTGCCGAACGTGTGCATCAGCTCACAAGTGCAACAGCGAAGGCATTGAATAACGCCGGCGTCACCACCAATCAAACCGCATTCGATACACTCTCTCTAGCCGCTGCCGATCAAACAGATCGCCTTTATCAGGCCGCGCTCGATAGCGGTATTAACCTGCGCCGCACCGACAACGAGACACTGGGCATCAGCTTCAATGAAGAAACCACAGTCGTTGACCTTACCGCTCTATTCGCTGTATTTGGCTTGTCGTCTGAAGCGCTCGACAGTCAGATCACCGATGCAACCAGCCTGATTCCTGCTGATTTACAACGCCAATCAGAGTTTCTCAAGCATGAGATATTCAATTGCTATCACAGCGAAACCGAAATGCTGCGCTACCTGAAACGGTTGGAAAACAAAGATGTGACACTGACTCACTCGATGATTCCGCTGGGGTCTTGCACCATGAAGTTGAACGCCACGGCCGAAATGATCCCGGTAACCTGGCCAGAATTCGCTAACATGCACCCATTCGCGCCGGAAGCCCAAACTCGTGGCTACCAAAAAATGCTTGATGAGCTGCACGATATGTTGGTGGTTTGCACCGGTTATGATGCGGTATCTCTGCAGCCAAATGCCGGCTCACAGGGCGAATACGCAGGTTTGCTAGCGATCAAATCCTATCTCGAAAGCCAGGGCCAATACGAACGGAATATCTGTTTGATTCCAAGCTCTGCACACGGCACCAACCCTGCCAGTGCAGCGATGGTGGGAATGAAAGTCGTGATTACCAAGTGTGATGCCGACGGCAATGTCGACATCGATGACTTGAAAGAAAAAATCGCACAGCACCGCGACAATATTGCCTGCATTATGGTGACCTACCCATCAACGCACGGTGTGTTCGAAGAAGGTATTACCGAGATCTGTGAAATCGTTCATGAAGCCGGCGGCCAAGTGTATGTCGATGGTGCCAACCTAAATGCCATCGTGGGTGTTGCGGCACCGGGCAAGTTTGGTGCGGATGTGTCCCATCTTAACCTGCACAAAACCTTTGCGATTCCGCATGGCGGCGGCGGCCCAGGCATGGGGCCTATTGGCGTTAAATCGCACCTTTCGCCATTCTTGCCAGGCAATCCACTCAATGATGCCGAAACCAATACGGTTTCAGCCGCTCGATTTGGTAGTGCAGGCATATTGCCGATTTCGTGGGCTTATATTCATATGATGGGCTCAATCGGTATGCGCAGTGCCACCGAAATTGCGATATTGAATGCTAACTACATTAGCCAGCGATTAAAGTCGGTCTACCCGATTTTATATACCGGACAGAATGGCCGTGTCGCTCATGAATGTATTGTGGATATTCGCCCCATCAAAGAGGCTACCGGTATCAGTGAAGAAGATATCGCCAAACGTTTGATGGATTTTGGTTTTCATGGCCCGACCATGTCATTCCCGGTTGCCGGCACATTGATGATCGAACCGACTGAGAGTGAATCCAAGGCGGAGTTGGATAGGTTCTGCGACAGCATGATCGCCATCTATGAAGAAATTATGAAGGTGAAAGAAGGTATCTGGACACTTGAAGATAACCCGTTAGTGAATGCACCGCATACTCACGAGAATTTGATGACAGATAACTGGGACCACCTTTATACCCGTGAAGAGGCCGCATATCCACTGGCCTCGTTACGCCAAAACAAGTACTGGCCACCGGTTGGCCGCATCGACAATGTGTATGGTGACCGCAACCTGTTTTGCGCATGCCCATCCATCGATGACTACACGAACTGATCGGTAAACCCGAGCCACCATTAACTGACAACTGGCGGGCGAACCCTGCACGCCAGTTGTCAGTTAATCTTCACCTTACCGCCTTTGAGCACGACATCCCCACTTCCCTGCACGGTGATTTTTGAAGCCTTGATTGTGACCTCGCCATTTGCCTTCATCGTCACCTTCGCTGAACCTGCAGAAATACTGACTTCTTTCGCGCCTTTTAACGTCAGTGCATCATTAGTGGATGCCTGAAACGCCTTGGTAACATCAATGGCCATTTTGCCTTTTACGGCTTGGGTGACATCTGAATTGGCTTTCTGCGACAGTTTATCTTTGAATGTCTGCGTCAACGGGCCGCCGTATTCTTCAACAACCTTGTCTTTATAAGTATGTTCGGCAGCACCACTCACTTGATGTGTCGACTGCTGCATAACCGTAACCTGCTCACTGCCTTTCACCTGCAACAAGAAGTTTTTTTCCGATTTAACCGTTACCAACTCGCTGTCTTTTTTGTCATCAATGGTAATTTGGCTAGAGTTGGATGCTCCCCCTTTCTTGACACTGCGAGTAGTCACTCCCGTCTGAGTCGCCTTTGATGGCAAACCCACCGGCGGCATATTGTCGGCGTTGTAGGCGCTACCGATAACAATCGGTCGATCAGGGTCGCCATCGATAAAACTCACCAATACCTCATCACCCACGCGCGGCAGGTATAAGGTGCCAATTTTTTTACCGGCCCATACTTGTGCGACACGTACCCAACACGAACTGTTTTCGTCGTTTTTACCTTCTCGATCCCAATGAAACTGCACTTTTATGCGGCCGTATTTATCCGTCCACACATCCTCGCCTTTGGCACCTGTCACCTTTGCCGTTTGTGTGCCAACAATACAAGGGCGCTGATGGCTCATCGGTGCTCGGTATTGGACTTTATCCGGCAAACAATCGAATTCGGCTTTAAACACCAGCGATTCGGTTGCAGCAGAATCAACCGGCGGTAATGGCCCACCTTCTTCGTTAGATAACGAGACGACCAGCCGACTAACAAGATACTGTTGATTCAGGCTCGTAACTGGGTGATCTGTGAGTTTAAAGGTCGAGCCGCACAGCATGTTGGTAACATCACAAAAACCGGTGGCCATCGCCTGCTCTGCAGCGGCTTGCTCCATCCGCAGCTTCAACCGTTTTTGACCAATCGCAGCCGTCTCGTAAAACCCCGGATATTCATAGTGCTCTGCCTTACTCACAGACTGGCCGCCACTTGCTGCTTTAGTGACTTTCAGGCTCACTTTGGGTTTCAGATAATCAAAGTCATTGAGAGTGAATTTTCCGGTTTGCAGCGATTCTTCGTAACGAAAATAATGAATACACTGATCGGGGTGGTCTTTATGTTCAAACAAATAGGGCAACTTGGGGCCATCAGCAAGCGCCTTGTGGGTACTGTTAGCATCGGTGATGACCATGGTATGCGCGGAGCGATTGCATAAAAAATAATAATACAGGCCATTTTCTTCCATTAAGCGCGAGACAAAGTGCAAATCTGACTCATCATACTGAACACAGTATTCAATACTCGGATAGCTGCCACTGGCCTGAAGTTTGAAGTCGGAAAAGCCGTTTTCCTTAAACACTGCTTTGATGATATCCGTTACGCTTTTTTGCTGAAACATCCGGCAGTTGCGTGTTTTCTCCAACAACCAAACTGCCGGACGCAAGACAAACTCATATACCGTATGGCGGCCCGACCAGCCATCAATACACGCACTAACAATAATGCCCTGGAAGAAACGCGGGTACTTTCCTTCATCCGTTGTCAGTTGGATCGACATGGGTTTATTCAACAACGCCGTTACGTCTCGAACATTCTTCAAACTGCGTAACTGCACCTGAAAACAAAACGGTTCACTGAATCGTTCTTCACCATAGAGACACGATACAAACGCGTCTTTACCTAACGACGCCGGTGCTGCAGCCAGTTTTACATCTAATCCTCGAAACACTGCCATACGGATCTCCTATGCAGGTAGCTCGATATCAATAACTCGGGAATACCGGTGCCCTAACCACGATTGCCACCCCAAGGCTGCGTCACCACCCAAAGTCGCACCATCACCCGGCTGACTTTCAACAAGTACAACCAGCGTCCAGCGATAAGAAAATCCGCAATAACTGCGCAACCAGCGATGGCAGGTTTGATTATCTTCTTGGCCAGGTAGAAATCGTTTCAGGCGACTCTCCGAAACCGGCCCAACACACACAGCAATGTTGCCATTCAGCGCCAGAATGCGCTCACCAAGATAACTAGTTTGCCCCAAGGCCACCTGCCCCCCACCCAAAAAGCTGCGGTCGTTTTGTTCAAATGTCATCCACGTGGCTTTGCCATCATCGACCTCAACAGGCAGTTTTAACACTGAACTCAGTACCTGGCGCAACCCCTCAGCCGATCGAATACCACGCGATAGTAAGCCCGCGTGAAACAGTTTGGCCCATCGAAATTCTGTCAGGTTACTGGCAGATTCGTTGCATTCTTGTGCCTGATCATCTATTTCAGGGTCTGCGCAACCAGCCAGGGCACCGATCCATTCATCAAAGGTGCCGGTGTCGGGTCGATCGAGTGCAATGGTCGGTTGTGAATCGGCAAACACACGATAAAAGAGGCTCAGCATCCGATGATGAAAGATATCTGCAAAGCCTTCCAAGTTGGGGGTTTTGAACGTATGTTCCCGATAGGCATTTTCGGTCATATGTAACGGCAAAATGCCATTAGGGCCCCAACACCCCATGTTCATGCATTCTACTAATAGGGTATCGCGAATGTGGTCATCGCCTGAGTTAGAAACCTCTGGCGCTGATGGGTAGCTATCGGTATCTGGCCCGGTAACACCTTGCGACGATTCACCTTTGCCAAACATCTGTAAACTCGCGATATCACGCCCTTCAAAGGCCAAACTGGCTGGCTGGCTGAGGCGTGCGATATCATTACGAATTGCCCCCGATTCACCGAGCCTAGGTAAATCCTGAAATGTCGCATCAATGACACGTAGCGTATCAAAAAAGCCAACACTCCATGGTGCACCGGCGATCTTTTCTAACGTGGTTAAATCAGGGCCCGACTGCCGTTGCTTACATTCCATGAAGCTACCTCTCCCCGTTGGCTGGATTTCAAATGTGTTTCAACAAAACTATTCATCGACACCATTTGGGCAAAATAACGCTCTAAAATAGCCCCGAGTAAAAAACACCCGGTGCCTTCAAAGCAATATTCGTCGACTTCCAAGGTCAGGCTTACACCATTGCCAACCACCGCATGGCCCTGCTGAAAAAACTGGCGTGTGACTGTTTCGATCTCTAGCGCGCGTAGACCTGAGAGAAGTTTCTCGCCTTCGGTGTGTTGTGCGTATAGCGCCAGTAATTTTTGCAGGTAACGCGCATTTTCGCGTTTGTCTTCGTGATCCAACGCCTGAAAATTAAACGTCAGGTGATCCAACGCCAACCAATTGGTTTTGCTCTGCGGCCACGCAGGAATTGGGTCCGACGGTGGCACTACCGCACGCACTGCAGCGACTGGCGCATTGGTTGTTAGTCGGTAGCCATCTGGATTTAGCGCTTTAAGATCTCCCACGTTACTGACCAGAATATCCAAATCCAACTCAAGAAGATCCGGCGTATAGGGGCTGCTGTTAACATCCACCATCGACAACGTGACCTTGCTGGCATCAAACCGTTCCGCATACTCCGGCAGACGCACTTTGGATTCGGTTCGGTGCAATGTGTAAAACGCATGAGGGCGATCACTGTCGTAATGGCCATGATTGCCGTACAGCGGCTCAACTTGATAGCGCTGGGTCAAATCTCTGTCAACGGCGCGAACCGTTTTAATACTGTGTACTTCATATAGATGAGGGTCTGTGTCGTCTGCGCGAACCGGGAACCGGTGACGCCCTTGCTCAACACGAATGCTCTCGTGCTTTTTCTCAAACAGATTGATGGCCGGAACAACAAACAGCAGAAAGTTATCTCTGTCGATATCCCGCATATCCGCATGCGCGGTATCGAGTAAAAATAACAACTCCAACTTGTTCGCCGATGCTGGCTGGAGCCCCTGACGTAAACCGTTAACGCGTAGGTAACGAAACTTTTGAGAGTAAGCAAAGTACTCAAGCAACAATCGCTGCCCGCTGAAGGTGCGTTCATCGACTGGCAATGCCGCTTCTTCACGATCAAACCCGAGTGGCGATAAATGGTCACTGTCGAGAAAAACCCCGGGAGACACCGTCTCACCGTCAGCATCCAAGCCGCGCACACAAACACCCTGACAATGACACAACAGGCTTTCATACAGTGCAGCCACGGTTTGACCGGCACCATTGACGTAAAAATCCAGTTGATCGAGTGAGATATCACCGAGCGTCAAACCCGCATCCAGTGAAAGTGTCAGTTTAACGCCGGTTTTGACGGTTGCCGTCGTCGGTAAACGCCAGCCTTCGTTTTCGATCACAGCGCGTGACCGCAACAACCCTGCTGATTCCATCGTTAGCGGCCACAAGGTCACGGCTTGCGTTGTCGAGAAACGAAATACACGATCCACAATCACGGAGTGCTGTTCATTGTCGACCAAACTATCTCTTGGCAGCTCAAAGCCGTCGTTCAACGTGCCCTCGTCAGCAGCGGGAACCAACTGCAATAACGTCATCGCCGGCAGTTGTGCGATGAACTGGGGAAACAATATATGTACTAGTTGCTGGGTAAATTCAGGATAGGCGGCTTCACGCTTGAGTTGAATACGCGCTGTCATATAGGCAAAAGCTTCAAGCATGTAATGAATATACGGATCATCGATACCGTTTTCATAGATGCCCAACTGTCGCGCAACCTTGGGGTAGTCCTTACCAAATTCCTGGGCTCGTTCACGAACGTGTTTGAGTTCGCGGTTGAACCATTCCAGAAGCCGATCATCCATTCATTCTCTCCGGCAGGCTCCATTCGGAACCAACAGCTGGGTTTGCGATCTTTGACCACAGAAAGGAATGAAAGTCGGTGCTTTGCGCCGCGGGGTAGGAGATATGCTGATAGACGGTCATCTACTGGCGAAGATCACTGAGCTGAGCCAGCGCCGAGATCCTTTGATTGTTATTGTGGTGCATGAAAGCGGCAATCGGGATTCTGCGACAAAACCGATTCACAACAATCAACGAGCCGCTATTCGACGCGCTGCTAGCAACCCTAACTCACTGTTTTTCCCCATCGCTTATGGATACAAAAACAGTTTTAACCGATCTATCCGTGCTGATATGCCCGCCGATAGAACATTCGACGAATTGTTTCACAGCTTTTACCTATTTAGCCGCGGGCAATCCAATACCCGTCATAAATTCGAGTTCAACGACCGCTTTGCTGACTACGACGCACATGCTAATCAGCTAAGTGCAAGCAGCGGCAGCCTGAACGTCTTGCTGATGGGCACATTTTCTGATGCCTGTGTGGCGCAACAATTAGGTCATTTGCATGACGATGCCATCGGACACCGGCTGGATTTAACTGTCTATTCATGCAGGGATGTCCTGCACTTCGACGAATCTGAAACCACCAGTGAATATCCACAATGGCTAAATGGCATGATCTATTCGCTCAAATACCGCAACGGCAGTGTGACCCCGTTTCATTCCGGTACTCCCGGCGCACGCGACACCAGATACCAGATACCAGATACCAGATACCAGATACCAGATACCAGATACCAGATACCAGATATTAATATCCGGTTTTACAAACAGCACTGAGGTTAAGGATGATCAGCATTAAACGCAGCCATTTATTCAGCAAGTTGAATCCGACATGCCTGAAGGCGATCGAAAGCGCGACTGTTTCAACCAAACTCCACAACCACAAGCGAGTGACGTTAGCACACTGGCTCCTATTACTGATCGACGGCGACAATCGTCTTCACGCTATGCTGGTGAAACAAGATGCTGCCCTCGCACGGATTAAAACCGATCTGCAAAATGCCATCGATGCGATTCCTCAACAAGAAGGCGAATCGCTGGATTTCGACGACAACGTCGAACACCTTATTCATCAAGCCTGGATTCAGGCATCGTTGGTTTGCAATCAAAATTCGATAGATTCACTACATCTGTTATTAGCTTTGTTAAGTGACAATCACCTGCGTCAGGCACTAAAAAAAGTCAGCCCTGCATTAGCAAGCCTCGACTACCACCAAGTAATGTCGCTGCAAACCTCACTACCCACCACCGCTGAAAAAGCCGATGCCAGACTTAAAAGCTCTACCCCGGATTTTGACACAGCAAACACACAACCCGCCCTTGAAACATTCACCACAGATCTAACAGCAAAAGCACGAGCGGGCAAACTCGATGCCGTTATCGGACGCGAAGATGAAATCGATCAAATGCTGGATGTGTTACTGCGTCGCCGGCAAAACAACCCATTGCTGCTCGGGGAAGCCGGCGTCGGTAAAACAGCGATTGCAGAAGGCTTTGCACTGAAGGTCGCCAATGGCGAAGTACCGCCACCGCTACAAAACATTCAGGTTCGCGTATTGGATCTCGTCGTATTACAAGCCGGCGCGAGTATGAAAGGTGAATTCGAACAACGCCTGCACGACGTTATTGAACAAGCCATTGCATCTGAAACACCCATCATTTTGTTTATCGACGAAGCCCACACGCTCATCGGTGCTGGTGGCGAGCAAGGCACCGGCGATGCCGCCAACTTGCTGAAACCGGCGCTCGCACGGGGTGAGCTTAAAGTCATCGCTGCCACAACATGGGCTGAATACAAAAAATATTTGGAAAAAGACCAAGCGCTTGCCCGTCGATTTCAGAGTATTCAAGTGGCTGAACCCGATACGGAAAAAGCCGTTCGCATTCTCACTGCCGTTGCCGACTTACTCGCAAATCACCACGGTGTGGTCATTACCGACGAAGCCATTGATGCCGCAGTGAAGCTATCACAACGCTATATCGGCTGGCGCCAACTGCCGGATAAAGCCATCAGTTTACTGGATACCGCCTGCGCTCAAGTAGCCGGTAGCCGTTATAAAACACCACGTGTCATTCAACATTTACAGCAAGATATTCTCGCCAACCAAAACCGGCAACGCCGTAAAAAACAATGTGGCACGGTGGCAGTTAACGATATCGATGCGTTAAAACAGACACAGGCTCACCTTAACAGCACCACTCAAACCTGGCGACAAGCCCGCAAACTCGTGGAAGAAATCGACCAGCACAATCAAACGTTATTCTCTCAGATCACATCTGAAACCAATGCTCTCGAAGACGATTTTCAAACCGGTACCGAAGATTCTTTTTACGCCAAACGCGAAGCGAAAGCTGCGCTTGATGCACTGCAACAAGATAACCCAATGATTCATGATGAAGTTGACCCAGCGGCGATAGCTCGGGTTGTTGAAGATTGGACGGGGATTCCTGTTACTCGCCAAAGTACCGACGAATTACAAACCTGCTTGCAGTTAGATCAGAATCTTCAACAACATGTAATCGGCCAAAAAAACGCTTTGAATGCGTTGTGTGAGCGAGTAAAAATCGCTAAGGCATCCCTGACCGACCCCAACAAACCTACCGGCGTATTTTTGTTAGCAGGCCCCAGTGGCACGGGTAAAACCGAAACGGTGCTGGCGTTGGCCGAGTTACTGTATGGCAGCCGCGATAGCTTGATTACCCTCAATATGAGTGAGTATCAAGAATCTCATAGCGTCTCCAAACTCAAGGGAGCACCTCCAGGCTACGTGGGTTATGGCAGTGGAGGCATTCTCACCGAGGCCGTGCGCAAAAAACCGTTTTCGTTGGTGTTACTGGATGAAATCGAAAAAGCCCACCCGGACATCTATGAATTGTTTTTTCAGGTTTTCGACAAAGGCACACTGGAAGACAGCGAAGGCCGCAAGGTAGATTTTCGCAACACGCTGATTATTCTAACCAGCAACGCAGCCAGCGACACCGTGGTAGATCTCAGCCAAACTCAACTCGATTCCGAAACGCAATATCAACGCTTACATGAGACGTTGCTGGAAACCTTCCCGCCCGCGTTTCTCGGTCGTGTGACACCACTGATATTTCACCCGTTAACCCACGCGCAACTGATCCAAATCACGCAACTGCAACTGCGGCGTATTGCACAGCGGCTTAGTGACAACCATCAAATTTTGCTAAATTTTGACGAAAGCGTGCTGACATATATCGCGAATCGTTGTCAGAGTACCGATACCGGTGCGCGGTTGATCGATCACCTGCTGAATCGTCAGCTACTGCCCGTTATAAGCCGGCGCATTATCGAATCCATGGTGGACAACCATCCCCTTGCACAAATCGATGTGCGCATTAACAAGGATCAGTGGGATTGCCAATATCATGCAATCCGCGGTGACCAAGAGGTAGCAAACTATGAACCAACCCATCAATCTGGCAATGGCGCACTATCAAGAGTACCTAACGGGCTCTTTCCAGGCGACCATTCATCACCTCAGTGACTGTGGCCAATTATTTATTCTAATGCCTGAAAGCCAAGAGCCTGTGCCAGCGGTGGCGACGTTTCAATTACCGGCAAAAGAGTGGCAACCCGGTATGACAGTGATGGTAACTGTTACCGATACCAACAGCACACCGGTTGTTACCGGCCGTATTTTTGATTGTGTGATCGCCAGTACGCCCGAAAAACTGTGCCTTGAAGCAACAGAGTCTATCGAAATTGGTGTTGGCGACAATCGTTTTATCATTAACCAACATCGTGCTGTTTTAAAAGCAGCAGCCATCATAAGCCGTGCCTTTGGTTTGAACAAAATCCGTGGTAGCAGCGTTAGAATTAACTAACTCCAATTACATTACAAAGACTCGGAGAGCAACCAGGAGGGAATCGGTATGACTGCCAGTGTAGGTGTCAATTTCATGTCAGTGATCCACAAAAAGAGTATGGGGATCAGCCCGGCCATGCCGGATTTATGTAAGATGCCGACTCCAGCAGGCCCGATTCCCGTGCCCTACCCGAATATCTCTATGTCGGTGGATACCGATAAACCGTCAAAAAAAGTGAAATGTGAGGGTAACCCCGTATGTGTCAAAGGCTCCACATTCAAGATGAGCATGGGCGATGAAGCCGGCTCATCCGGCGGTGTAATGAGCAACAAAATCAAAGGCAAAACCGAATTCCTGCTGTTCTCGATGAATGTGCAATTTGATGGAAAAAACGTCCACAAAGCATTTGATATCACCCTCCACAACGATAAAAACACACCTCCTTTCCCGGTTATTCAGCCTCCGGTAATCTGATATGCCGGCCTTTGCTGCTGATGTCTATCAGCGTCTGATGCAAGAGCATCTGGAAGACGCTGAGTATCTATTTTTTCAATTGCGTGCAGAACTGACAAAACCCTTGTTGGATATCGACTATTTGCAAGACACAGAAAACCGTCTGTGTCGCCATATGACAGCACTGGCTCAGCATCAAGAAACGCTCAACACACACTGTCTTGATATTCTGGAGTCGGCAGACCCAAACGACAGCCAAGCAATGATACCTACTTACCTATTGATGAGCCTTAGTTACAGCGAATCTGACTGGAAATCACTATTAAACTGGCTAGACGCGCTGCCGCTGACAATCGAAACCTGCATAAATGTTCGTTTTGCATTGCAGCTTGGCGATGTACTCGCGGCATTGCCGAATCAAGCCCACTGGCAGCAACTGAACAAACAAATCTGGCAGCAAGTACTGACCTCAAAAGCCAAACCCAATGCGAGCCCAACATCAGAATCACACACCGAAACACAGGCGTGCTGGATGACTTGGTTTTTGATGTTGATCGACTCCGACAGCGCAGCCACCAGAGACTTTAATGAGGATTCCGATAGCAGACGTGTCATCCAGGCATTGCAAACACTCGAACATTATCCATCGTTACATGCCCCGATTGTGTATCGAGCGATCTTCGACCGTCCCGAGCTTCAACTACCCCCGTGGTTACTCACAGCGACACATGCTGTCTTTGAGCAAGACCAACAATTCACCACACGCAATGCCATCTTGTTAATGCATCTTCAGCAGGGTCACCAGGAATGGCTCGTGTGCGTGCTCGATACACTCGAGTGCCCCCGCCTGCGAACTAGCCTGGGACGCTATATCACATTAGATACACCCGATCCCGGCGAACACCCCGAGTGCCTAATTGATCACGCACTCACTCCTCAAGCCTCCCCGTTAGCAGTGTATAAACAATGGCTCAATCACCCATGCTGGAGATACGTTGCAGCAACAGCTCTGTTTTATCTCACAGAGACACGAGTACCCCGAATTTGGAATGTCCTCGAGCGATTTGAGCCCGAAGCGCTATTTCCTAATGAGCCGGCAACCACTGAATTAACTGGCGAAGATTTGGACCTGATAGACCCTGATGTTATCGACTATCGCATTCTGTTTGATATTTACGGAAGCCTTCCTGACGATGATCCAGACGCCGAGCCTGAACTTGAAAGCTGCATAATGGGCCGTAGCTTAAGCGCTGAATGGCTCGCAGAACTCTTGGCTACCACCACTTACCGACGTCTACGCAGCCATTGTTATCAAAGCTTGAAACACCGCTATAACACCAGTGGTTACGTCGATTTTGCAGCCCCGCCGAGTTTGCAAAAACGGCAGATAGCAACACTCACCCAACAGATCGGCAACGACACACAAGGCCAGGCAGGGAAGCATGCTTAAAGCCCACATTTGCAATCCGACTCCCTTTGCTGCCAGCTTTACCGAGCATCTGGGCGAAGATAACCAGCCGATGCTAACGGTGAGCCTTAAATGCTGTTACGACATCGAGGACACCGAAGACCCTGAAGTGCTCGAACTTGAAGCCGGTGATGCTTCAGATTTTGATGAAGAAGGCGAACGCCGCAAGGTTCCGCCAACCATATTTCGTATTCCTCCCGAATCCAGCCCAATGAAACCCTCAACGGATATTCTACTGTACGGGACTGCTGTCGTGCCGGGACCTGATATGGAATCCTACGAGACCGGCATACAGATACTGGGGGAAGGCGACGAAGAAATTCTCAAACACCACGCGCAGATTTTCGGCCCGCGGGTTTGGCGTATAAACGGCAAAAACTTCTCACTCGAAATCGTCGCTATGGCCGCAGATATTGCATTGGATCTAATGTTTGCTTTCGGCGGCATCGACATGCTAATGCTGGATCTCATGTTTGACGGCGGCCTGTTTGGCCTGGACCTGATCGATTTTCCGTTCGATTTGATGTTTGGAGAATTCCCTGCATTGCCCGCTCTGGCCGATCTGGAATTGCCATTTCATTTACCTAATCCACTGGGCATCGGTTTTCATATGGATGGCTTCGAAATTCCCGACCTCAGCCCGTTGCCATTGATCGAGTGTATTCTGGATCTGATAGCAACCCCATGGGACAAACCGCAAACCATCAACTTCGGTTATCACGCACCGGAATGGGAACCTCGAAATTCCAAGTTTGGTAGTATGAGTAAAGATTGGGTACTGAATATTTGCCCGCTCTACCCGGAAGATTTTGACCCCGGTTTCTGGCAAGAAGCCGATCCCGACATGATCACCGATGAATACCTCAAGGGCAATGAAACGCTGGTCTTCACCAACATTGAAGAGCCAGAAGAACGCCGCTGCGAACTCCCTGATTTAGGTACATTCAAAGCTGAGGCAGTAATTAACGGCCAAGTGCAAGAAGCCGACATGCAATTAGATGGCGTCTGGATAGAACTCGACCGAGGTAAACTTCGCTTGTTCTATCGCGCCAACTTTACCGGCATTGGCTCGCTCCACCATGTTGGCCGTATCGATATTATCCATGAAGGTAAACGTGCCGAGGATGACGATAGCGAAGGAGCACCCAGCACAACAACCGATAATGCATCTGCAACACCATCAGCAGATACGACAACGACTGAAAATCCAACTGGCAGCGCGACTGGTGCCAGCGCAGCAGTTGATCCAACCACAACGGATGCGACAGCAACAGATGTGCCGGACGCATCCGCAGCGCAGACTGCTGCTAAAAACGCATCGGGTGGGAATCTTCCTGACCTTGAAGAAATTGCCGAAGAAGCTAGCGCGGCTAACGCCGCAGAAACAGAAAGTGCGGCAGATATTCCTGATGCCGGCCTACCAGATGTAGATGTACCTGAAACCGATATACCGAGTACCGAGATCCCAGCGACTGACGTACCCAATGCCGATATCCCAGAAACCGACATCCCCAGTGCCGATATCCCAGAGACTGACGTACCCAATACCGATATCCCTGACGCCGAAACGCCAAGCACCGACTACCCAGATTCCAATATGGCCGATCAGGATTTACCAAACAGTGATAGTGATTACAAAGATTCGGCGTCAACAGCAACCGGTGAGAACGGCGCAGACAACACCGGCAAAAAAGCGCCTAAAAAAAACGACGCTAATAAACCCAGCAGAAAAAAACCGCCAGCCATACCCGATCCCGACGAGAGCGACAGCTAAAAATGCGCCAGCACCGAATCATCATCAAAGGTGTGTTTATAGGGCCTAACGCATTTCCCTCAGGGTGACCTTGCCAGTATCCAGATCGATCATGGTGCGAATACGCAGGTCATCGGTAAACTCGGATTTCAAACGGCCTTCGATAGCTAGATAAACCGTACGCGGATCTTGGTCCGGTATATTGTCGAGTACTTCAATGATGAGTGAATCCGCAACAATTCGCGGTTCCGAGTCGATTATGCGCTCTACCAGATCAATAGCAATACGCTGCAAGCTCTGATGATCGAGCATCATACCGGTGAACAAGTTAGCGCCATAATTCAACACAGACGGAACAATATTCTCCCGTTGCCGGTTCTCAGCCACCGTCTCAAACGGAATAGTATTGAGAAAATCCGCTAAGTCTTCAACAACAGCATCATGTAAACGTTGATTGATCGCACGCGCGGACGTCGGCGCCTCGCCATAATCGGCCAGTTCGCCACAAAATAACGCGCGCATTCGATCAGGGCTACGACGAGGGTGCATATCTACCTCCCAATGAAAAAGACCACGACATCTTTCGATGATGTGGCCTTATCGATTAACAAAGAACAACAGCAAAATGACTTAACCCGACTTGTTTTGTGGGATGTCAAAGCCCGAGGTAATTGCTGCACCGCCGCTGCCTTTCTTCGTCTGCGGGATATAAATAACCGTGTATTTTCCAAAATTAAGGGTAACGGTTTCGCTCAACATTTCACTGCCTTGCGCGCCCCCCATGGATACACTTGAGATCATGACATCTTCTAACAGAATTCCAAAATACTCTAACGGCTTACCGCCGGATTTTCGAACCGTAATCAATGCCTTTTTTACGTGTTTACCAACAGCGCAAGCATCGACTAACAGCGCCGTTGATTTATCCGTGTATTTTGAAAAACTGAGATCTTGCACGTTAGCGCGTCCTGCACCACCGCCGCTAGAACTCTGCATGGAACCACTTTGGGAAACGCCCCAACTCCACCCGAGAATATCAATATCTTCCTTGTGGGAACTGTCAATGGATTCCCCCTTGATACCCTCGATTTCAATAAACATATCACCAGCCATGATCGATTCCCTCTAGGCTGTTATTGGTAAATGGCCGAAACACTATCCTTTCGCCATATTTTTAGCCGCATCGAAACTCGACGATACAGCCGCCCCACCAGCGCCCTTCTTGCTTTGTGGTATATAATCGATGGTGTATTTAGCAAAATTCAACGTCACATTTTCAGTCAGTAACTCATTGCCCTCGGCACCGCCGAGCGAGACACTGGAAACCATGACGTCTTCTAACGTCACTGTCAGGTATTCAAGCGGCTTTTCGCCTGCCTTTCTGACAGTAATAACAGCTTTTTTGAGATGTTTGCCCGTTGCACTGGAATCAACTAACAATGCGGTCGATTTATCCGTGTATTTGGTAAACGACAAGTCTTGTACGTTCGCGCGTCCTGCACCGCCTCCGCTTGAACTTTGCATAGACCCACTCTGTGATATTCCCCAGCTCCAACCCAGAATATCAATTTCGTCTTTGTGTTTACTGTCGACGGACTCACCTTTTACACCATCGATTTTAATGAACATATCTGTCGCCATGGGGCTTACTCCTTTTTATACATCCGTTGCTGACGTTTCGACACAAACTCACCGAGTTTGCAGTGGCCTGTGTCATCAGCTCGTTTTTCTATCATTTAACATATCAATCTGCTGCAGGTAATCGAGATACCAAACGCAAAGACACGGTCAGGCCTTCAAGTTGAAAGTGCGGTCTCAACCAAAATTTAGCGGCATAGTAGCCGGGGGCGCCCTCGACAGCGCGAATCTCAACCTTCGCATCGGCAAGTGGCTTACGCGATTTGACTTCTTCACTCGAAGTATCTGGGCTACCATCGACATAGTTCATGATCCATGTCTCTAACCATCGCTCCATCTCCGACTCGCTTTTAAATACACCAATCTTGTCACGCGCAATGCACTTGAGATAATGCGCAAAACGACAGGTCGCAAAAATGTAGGGGAGTCGCGCTGCTAACGCCGCATTTGCTGTCGCTTCCGGATTATCGTAAATACCGGGTTTGTGTAGCGTCTGTGCGCCAATAAACGCAGCCACATCAGAGTTTTTCCGATAAATCAGCGGCATAAACCCGGATTTGCTCAATTCGTTTTCACGCCGGTCACTAATGGCAACTTCCGTCGGGCATTTAATATCCACGCCGCCATCGTCCGTCGAAAACGTGTGACACGGTAAATTACCCACCGCACCACCGGATTCAACACCACGAATTCGCGAACACCATCCGTATTCTTTGAAGGCTTTACCAATATTAACGCCGGCAGCATAGGCTGCGTTCGCCCAGGTATAGTTGGTCGATAACCCGAAGGTTTCTTCTTCAAAGTTCATGTTTTCAACCGGATCGGTATCTTCACCATACGGCAGTCGAGCCATAAAACGCGGTAGTGTCAGTGACACGTAACGTGAATCCTCAGACTCACGTAAAGACCGCCAAGGGGCAAAATCCGGTGTTGAAAAGATATTCGCCAAGTCGCGGGGGTTCGACATCTCCCGCCACGAATCCATACCCACAACTGCCGGTGACACCGAACTAATAAACGGCGCATGTGCCGCTGCGCTCACCTTGGAAATACTGGCCAGTAGCTCAACATCTTTAGCACTGCTACCGAAGTAATAGTCCCCCAACAATACGCCGTAGGGTTCACCGCCGAGTTGACCAAATTCCTGCTCATACACTCTCTTAAAAAGAGGGCTTTGATCCCACGCAGCGCCTTTGAATTTCTTAAGGTTGTTGCGTAAATCATTTTTGGTCACATTCATCACTTTAATGCGCAAGTCGACATCGGTTTCCGTGTTGGAGACGAGATAATCCAACCCTCTCCATACGCCTTCAACTTCCTGAAACTCTTCATGATGGAGAATTTCATTGATTTGCGCCGACAGCTTTTTGTCGAGCTCACGAATCAGCTCTTTGACTGTTCGATCAGCACCAAACGTGATGGCATCACTATATTGGAGCACATTTTCTACCAGCGTATTAACCGCTTGGCTAACAGCCTGACTGGCGCTTTCAGAGCGGGGTTTAAATTCTTTTTGCAGCAGAGAATCGAAGTCATCGATATTCAAGTGCACCGACGCCGCTTGGCTATCCGGCACTGCTGTTTCAGTCACTGGGGATTGAGCCATGTTACTCTCCTTCGGCAGCATGTTCCGTTTTGGCCTTTGCGGCCAGAGACTTCAATAGTTCAGGGTCATCTAACACCTGACTGATTAACTCTTCAGCGCCCGCTTTGCCGTCCATATAGGTCAACAGATTGGCCAGATTTTGGCGTGCTTCCATCAACTTATCGAGGCCCGGTACCTTTTTGGCAATGGCATAGGGAGAGAAGTCTTCCATCTGAGAAAAGGTCATTTCTACATGAAAGTTATTGCCTTCTTCACTGAGCCGGTTAGGCACATCGAAGCTGACTTTTGGCGCAATGGATTGCAATCGGTCGTTGAAATTATCAATATTAAATTCAACAAAGTCCCGTTCATGAATCGGCGGCAACTCAACCTCGGATTTACCCGATAGGTCAGACAGCACACCCATAATGAAAGGCACTTGAACGGTTTTTTCAGAGCCGTACAGTTCGACGTCATATTCGATCTGTACACGCGGGGGTCGGTTACGTGCGAGAAACTTCTGGCCACTCACTAATCACCTCCTGGTTGATTCCATGTGTTAACACGACATATAGCGTTTAGTCCTCGTCGTCTTGGCCTTGTTCCATCAAGTCGAGTGTCGCCCGACTCTCTGGGCTGACGTCATTGAGAATGTCCAGAAAGCTCATCGTAGCGAGTTTACGAGCACGTTCGACGATGAGCGGTACTGGGCTTGAGGGTTCGTGGGAATAGAAATATCGCGCTACAGAATCCAGTGCTTGCAAGGCTTCCTCTCGACTACGAACAGTGCCACCGAAAAGCGCAGTGCCACCGGCACTATCTCGACCAGCGGCAGGTACACCGCCATCGATTAACAAGTGTTGTAACTGCTCAAAGGGCTCGGACCATGGAGAAAGATCCAGATATCCGGCACTTTGCAACCGGTTAACGGCACTCTCGATATTCTGCAACAGCGCCAGCATGCTCAGTAGCTGCTCACGCCAGGTATCCACATCCACACTGTTCACTGAAGCCTGCAAACACGCAGCACGGCGCTGAGAGTCTCCAGAGGCATTTAACAATTGGCTGAGCGTAAAAGGGTCACCGTCTGGCATGATGAATATCGGTAGCGTTTCCAGCTCCTTTAGCACCTGACGATCATTCAATTCTTGCAGGCACGACACTCGCCACTGTTCATCATCCTCACAGAGCGATTCTGGAAACACTGAATCCCAATGCTCTTCAATATGGAAGTTCAACACCTCCATCGCTGCGCAAACGCCAGACAATCCGTCTACATGCATAGCGGCTCTGATCAATACAACCATAATGCGCAGGTCGCGCGTATCACAAAGCAAGGTCGAACATTGCTCAACGATATTTGCCCAGTCGATAACAACATCCGGGGCAGAATCGTCACCATCATCTTCAAAAATACTTTCAAGCGGTGGGTGCATTGCTTGATCTAAATGCACAAAGCGTTTTTCTAAGCCCTCATCCGATTCAATAAAGATGCCACAGGGTGCGTCTTCACTGATGCCTTGCAAAAATTCCGTAAGATCGTCCATGTGCAGTCCTCAATCGTGACGATGAATCGCCTTAGACAGCCGCAAGCGCAAAACTTCACCGTGTCGGTGCAGTCTCATAGAAACGGTGATTAATGCCTGCGTTGCTATAGTGATAGCTGAACCCTCATTCGATTATCCCTGAATCTCCTGAAACCAGGTTTCATACATGCGTTCACTTTTGAAAATGCTAAAGAGAATGTTGGCAACCCGCCCGGTCAAAGCATTGTTGATCGGCGCTTTATCAATCGGTATCGGTAGCTGCAGTTCATCCAAGCCACAACCAATGCAGATTTTTCAAACCATACGCGCAAGTGAACGACTAAATCCGAATGTGCATGAGATTTCTCGGCCAGTGTATATCGATGTCTTCTTTCTGAATGAGATTGATGCCTTCGAAGATGCCAAGGTTGAACAATTAATTGATAACCCGACTGCCACGTTGGGAAATTCAATGATTAAGAAGTCTCGTTATTTCGTTAAACCCGGTTCCGAGCACGATATCCGCGTTTCGGTTCCTGAAGGCAGCAGGTTCTTGGCCGTTTTTGCGAACTTTCGTCACGCAGATAGTGCCGCTGATAAAACTTTTGTGCCTTTGCCGCAACAAACTGGTACCAAATACAATCTGACGATTCAGTTACAGGGATTTCAACTATCGACACGTTTCGAGTGATGACATGGCGAACAACAAAGTAATCTGGACTGAGGGCTTGTTGTTGAAGCCAGCACACTTCCAACAGCAAGAACGCTATTTCGAAGACCTAATTCACCAGCACAGCAGGCAGCTGCAAGGTTTCGAATGGGGTTTTGACGTGTTAGAACTCGACACTGAGCTGCTTAGCCTCAACAAGATCGGCATAAAACGGGCCCGTGGTATTTTGCCAGACGGTGCCGTTTTTGATATTCCGGAAACTGACAGTCCACCACCCGTTGTTGAACTACCGGATTCAACCGTGCACGAGACATTGCTGCTGTGCTTACCCTTACGCAACGATCAATACGAATATCGATTACCGAAAACTGACAATGCAGTGCAACGCTATCAAGGGCATCTACAGCAAATCGACAATACCTCCTCGACCGACAAAGACGAGCAAAGCGTTTTAGTCGCCAGTTTGCGCTTCGCCATTAAGCCGGCCTCCGACAACACTGATGGCTATTGTGTATTGCCGTTTTGCCGGATTCTGGAATGTTCCAAAAACCGTGGCATTGTTCTCGATGAGAACTTCATTCCACCGATACTCAACTGCCACAACAACGACACACTTCATCAGCAATTAACTAACCTTACAGGTTTCCTGGTGAAAAAAACCGTCGAGCTGGTCGGACGGATTCATGCCAATACCGAGTCTCGTTACAACAATTTTGAAATTGAAGATCTGTTATGCCTGCAAACCATCAATCACTACACCCCCCTGCTACACCACTTAGCAGAAGTGCCTGTTTTGCATCCTGAATTGTATTATCGGTATTTGCTGATGATGGTCTCTGAACTATCGACCTACACACAAAACCGAACTCTCAAACAGATTACGCCTTACCTGCACGACAATCTCTATCAAACGTTTGAACAGCTATACAATATCGCATTGGAGTGTATTGCCAATATATCCAGCCGTGTTCAAGTCGTAGAAATCACGATCAACAAATCGAACTTCGGGCTCTATCATGCACTGATCAGCAACAAGGAAGTACTGCAAGAAGCACGCTTTATCCTTGCTGTTAAAGCTGAAATGCCAGCAGCCGAGCTGCGCAAGGAAATCAACGAACGCTTCCGGATCAGTACCGTGGAAACCATCAAGGAATTGGTCGTCGCGAACTTGCCTGGGTTCCGCTTACACGCGATGTCACGCGTGCCGAGAGACCTGCCCTTTCACGAAGGTTATGTGTACTTCGAGCTGGAAATGAACGAATCCAACCGGATGTCGATCGCGCACTCCACCGGCTTTGCCATGCAAGTGGGCGGCGACACCAGCAACATGCGTTTCCAATTCTGGGCAGTCATCGGAGATCTCTATGACTGACCAGGGAACGACCGCAGCCATTCAATTAAATGAATGTGATTCCCCATTCCTAGCGGCTGACCACAACCCGGTAATTGCCGCTGCGCGTCCATTGATGAATTGGGGCGTCTACCTTCATCGTCAAAAAGAATGCATCTCGGTCAACGTCGTCTTTGATGATATCAATCAGCGACTCGATGATTTTGTTCGTCGGCTCGACAAACTCGGCATGCCCCCAGGCAGCACCAGTGCAGCACACTTTATGCTATGTGCGTTTATTGACGAAATGGTGTTATCCAGTAGCTGGGGAATCCGCAGCCAATGGGCCGAGCAGGGCCTAGTGTTGAAACACTACCAAACCATCAACGGCGGTAATCGCTTCTTTGATATTGTCGACAATCACATGGCTGATGTCGGCCGCTATCAACGCACATTGGAATTGGTATTTCTTCTACTTTGTGCTGGCTACCAGGGCAAGTATCGCACAATGAAAACCGCCGAACCCGAGCTGGCAAATATGCGCCAACGGATGTTCCATGCATTAAACACCGATCGACAAGATATCAAAGTACTATCGCCGAAACTGGCGCAAAAACCGGATATCAAACCGCAAAAACTACGAAACCGCATGACCCCATGGATGCTAACGATTTGTGCAACGGTTTTGATATGCGCATACACCGGCTTTTATATCGCCATCAAGGAGGATGCCGCGCCATTGATTGAAAACTTGCAAGCGCCTTTAGACCTGAAGAAGGCCAGCGAACGCATCAAACCTCAGCCACAGAAATTCGGTAACAATCGAGCAAGCAGGTAACCGCAATGGCTAATGCAAAGGGATTGCGTCGCTGGATTTGGCTTATCAGAGTCTTAATTGCCCTGATACTCACCATTGTATTTTTGGTACTTTCGCCACTAGTGCATATCGGGCAATGGCAGGTATTTTCACACAACGTCATGTGGGGCTCTGGCATTGCGATAATATGGCTACTAGTTTTCTGGCCTCCAATCATTGGCGGCTTGGAAAACCTGTTTCAGAAGAAAGACCAAGACGACGAAAAAGAACCACCGCTCCCCATTGCTGACTTACCGCTACGTCAGCGACTGAAAGCCCAAATCAGCGAGGTTAATCGCACCTACAAACAACTGAAAAAACGCCGCTATGCCATTCCCTGGTATCTAGTCACCGGTACCGAAGCATCAGGTAAAGGCTCACTGATCGATCATTCCAACCTGCACTTCAAGCCGCTCAATACGTTCCAGAGCAACCCCGATGACTTGCAATGGTTCCTCTGTGACCAGGCGATGCTCATCAAGGCACCAACCGTATTTTTTGACCAAGACAACGACCTTGGTAATCGCCTACACGCCGAAGAGTTGATCAGCAGCATTCGCCGTTATCGCCCTCTACAGCCACTCAACGGCTTAATTTTAACGATAGATACCGACGCGTTGATTTCAGGCTCAGATGAAGATCGCCAGACGTGGGTTGCACGCACTAAAGTCACACTCAAAGCCATTAACGAACAACTTGGCGCATCTTTGCCTGTGTATTTAGTCGTTTCCAAAATCGATCTACTTGAAAATTTTGATGCATTTTTTCACAACTACAATGGCTCAGAAGCCAAACAGGTATTTGGTGTGCGATTTTCCGCCCCTTTACCTGATCAAGGCTCAACACATTCGCCCTCAGCCGAGTTTGACGCAGAGTTTGATGACCTGATTAACTGTTTAACCCAACAAACACTCGCACAAAGCCATACCGCCACATCGGCAGCAAAAGTTATTGAAGTGAATGACTTTCCTTGCCAGTTCGATCGTTTGAAAGAGCCATTGATCAGCGTCATACAACAGCTATTTGAGGGCAAAGAAAAACCTGACAAAATGGCGCTTCGTAGTGTCTTCTTCTGTGGCGACAAACACCACATTTCGGCACAAGAGAACTATCGACAAGGCTTCTTCAAAGAAAACTTGCTAGCACAAGCCATCGTGCCTGAAGCCAACCTCGCCGGCGTCGATTATCGAGCCATGCGGAACCGGAGAATCACCACCACAATCTCATCAATCATCGCCATTAGTTTGACTTGTTTCCTGACGACATCTTGGTATTTCAGCTACCGACACAACAAGGCCTATTTCAATATCGTCAGCAATGAAATTTATGAGGCNCGCCGACTCTACTGGCAACATAAAAGCAACCAAAGGCCTCAGGCAACCATCTACGCCCTGGACAGTCTTCTCGATGCTAAACAACCTCGCGAAAAATCGCTGGTTGAAGCGCCCTGGTATCTGAACCTCGGCTTATCACAAGAAGATTACGTTTTCTATTACGTTAATCGTCTCTACGATCGCTCACTCGATAACATGTTACTACCTCGCCTTGTGACCGCTATGGAACCGGTTTTACTGGATAAATCCCTGACCGATGCCAAGCGCAAACGGGCTTTTACGGTGTATCTAATGCTCACTCGCGATTACCCCTACGATGCATCTGCCGCAACGCAGTTCTTCAACACCTTTTGGCTCAAACGCTACGCCAGTGATATGTCTCAATTTGAGCGGCAGGCGCTGAGTGAGCACATCCGCTACCTATTCGCTGAAGAACCCGAGCCATTGCAGCGCATGTATGATCCCGAACTCGCCCAGCAAGTACGTAATATGCTTGAGCAATTTACCATTGAAGACGAAGTTTATGCCCGCATGGAGGAGCAGAACTTTACCAGCTTCCCAATATTCTCAATTGCTAACGTCGTCGGCGAACCATTGGCCAGCAACGTGTTTTATCTAAAAAATGGCACGGCAATCTCCAATGGACCACCGGCGTTTTATACCCGCGCAGCATACAAACGTATGTTTCCAGAGTTTGTGACAAAAACAACTCGCTCACTACTACGTGAACAAGAAGATAGCGGCGGCGAAAAAGCGTCTCTTGAACGCGAAGAAGAAATTATCGCGGCAATCAGAAAACGCTATCTCACAAGCTATGCCGAAGAGTATCAGACTCTGATTTCTGACATCGACATACTGCCGTATAAAACCGCTGCCGACGGTGCAGCCATTCTCACCCGTGTCACGAGTGATCCATCCCCGCTGATTACTCTGCTGGAAGGCATCAAAGACGATACTGATCTCGACAAAATGTCATTAGAAAACCTGCCAAAAAACCCATTGCGTATGGCCCAACAACGGGTTAATTCCATGCTCAGCACCCCTCATTCTCCGGCCTCGATTACCAACCCCGTGACCAATGCGTTCGAAAGCCTCAATCAAATGCTGGATGAAGAGGGCGAAACTCCGGCGGCTATCGATGAAGTGCTAAAACGTATCGCGATACTGCGGGATTACCTGACCGATGTATCACGAGGTTCTCGCCAAGGCGGCATCACGCCAGAAAAAGCCATCGAAGGCGAAAAGCTCCTACAGCAGCTCCAATTTTATGCCGAGGCGCAAACACCGTTGGTAATTTATCCGGTTCTCGAAAGTGTCTGGGAAGATACCTCGCATGTTATTCGTGTGGAACAATCCCGCTATCTGACACAGCAATGGCGCAAAGACATTCGAGGCATTTGTTCGTCGGCGATTGAAAACCGCTACCCGTTTAATAAATNCGCTAAAGCCGGCATACCATTGGAGGATTTCGGCGAGTTCTTTGGTTATGGCGGCATCATGGACACCTTTTTTAACAAATGGCTTCGTCAATTCATTGATACCTCACGTACGCCATGGCGCATCAAGGCCAGCGAAATTCAATATATTCGCATCTCCAATGAGACCATTGCGCTATTTGAGAAAACCGCAAAAATTCGCCGCGCCTTCTTTTCTCCTGGCAGTAAAAAACCGAATTTTGTGACGGTTATTCAACCTCGAAATCTTGACCCGGCACTGCGGAGTTTTGAGTTGTCAGTCAGCGGCCAACAAACTAACTATGCGTTCGGCCCATTGCGCCCTACCCGATTAGTGTGGCCTGGGCCAGATCCCAGCATAGGGGTGAAAGTTGTTATGAATGTCGATGGTGGCAACAACCTGACCTACACCGCTGCGGGCCCATGGGGATGGTTCAGAACATTGGATGCCATGCAATTGGTCAATACGGGCTTGCCCGAGGCGTTCAACCTGACCTTTAATATCGACGGCCGCACCGCCTCCTATTCACTGGAAGCCGGCTCATCGAGCAACCCCTACAACTTATTGTCGAACAGCCAATTCCATTGTCCTCGATCGCTATAAGTGCAGATGGAGAACGCCAAAAAACATGCAGGATAATAACGGGCAACCGCCACCACCGCTCGCAGTCACAAGCATAGGTATGGCAACGTCACTGAGCGACTACCAACATGGGTGCCCTGCTGCATTGGCGGGCGTCGAGCAAAGCCATAGTCACACGACGCTGGTTCACGCATGGCCCGACAATCCCATGTTTGACGACGAAGCGCCCGAACCAGTCACGATTCATCCCTGCCCGCTGGACAGTAACGACGATTACAGCGATCGCCTGTCGGTACTCTTGGGGGCAGCTCTGACGGATCTTTGTGAACATCTTAGGCCTGACCCAACTATCGTATCGTTCGCTGTTTTTATTGGGCTTTCCGATGCTCCTCCAGAAGATATTCAACGCCCAGAGCTTATTGCTACACTGACGCAGCAGTTAGAAATCGCATTTGCCCAAAGCTGCCTTTCGAGCACTCCCAGCCAGGTAGAGTTTATCTTTCGAGGCTCGTGCAGCCTTGCCACGTCGATTGAACAAGCACGCCAATACTTGGCATCAACAGACAATGCCCGATGCTTTATCGGTAGTATCGATACCTTGATCACCCCTGACGTACTCAGCAACTTATTGAAAAGCCCGCTGTTGGCCACACCCACCATGCCCATCGGTTTTTTTGCAGGTGAAGCTGCGGTCTTAATCGAGCTTCAAGCAGCCGCTGCCATACCTCAAAAACAAGCCATGGGTTATGTTCATGCCGTGCATTCGGTATCCGGTGCGACGCCATGCACAATATTGGACAGAGACAATGGCGCTCGGTTAACGCAAGCACTTCGCGCGGTACTCATGCCGCAGCCAGATATGCGCATCAAACCTGACTTCATCATTGGCCAATTCAACGGTTCAGATAAAATCGCCTACGAATGGGGGCTTTGCCAGAGCCGCTTAAACCGTATGTTGGAGGGAGCAGAAAATTGGCATACCGCACTGACATTTGGAGAAACTGGCGCTGCTGCAGGCGCACTGAGCCTGGCTATTGCGACGTGGCGCTTTTCACAGCCGGCATTTGCTCATGAACACACGATTCTGTGTTGGCAGTACACACCACGAGGTCTGCGCAGTGCTTGCGTGATCACACGCGGTTTGAACTATGCTGCGCCGATACAGGCACCGGTTCCTGATGGTTCGAATGATCCTGATGAGTCGGAATAAAAGCTGAAGGCTCCAAGTAAGGCCGATGGCGTTGGTACTAAGTCGGCTAGCACCACAAATGCCAGAATAATAACGCGTCAGTTAGTGTTATTGAGTGTGTAAATGCATCTGGGGATGTTTAACTATCCAGCCAATCTGATGGCGGAGCTAACAAATAGTTACCATGGTCCGTTTCATCCGTGCTCAACCAAAATTCTGCCAAACGATTCAAAAAAGCGTCGCGATCGATATAACCTTTGTTTTCAGGATCCAGATGATGCCAGGCATTATCAACATTCGCATTGTCGAATGCCAAAGAGAGAATGTATCGACTATAGCTTTCTCGCGATGCTTGATTGTTATTGTCGGTGTCCATTAGCTCAAAGAGCAAATGGCCCCACTTTTCGGAGGGTACTTGATGCTCCACGACATATTTCGTGCGGTACTGTTTTAGTACATGGTCCATATAATCAAGCCATTGAGCGGGGGTAATATGGTCAGTACCCGCATGCTCTGTCAGCGCATGCCAAAACCGATGCTGCATACGAAACAGTATGTCGCGAAACGCGTATTTTTTATCCAGCTCAAACAGGCTATCCCACTTGTACAGGTAATCAAAAAAATCCGCTTCATCGAGGTTGCCGTCATGATCGGCATCCAACGCATGGAACCACCAGCGAAATTTTTGTTCCTGCACAGGAGAGAGATTTTTAAAGGGCATAATCATTCTACCTTTACTGACCGTGGGTTTTGACCCAAAGTAATCCGAAAAAGTGCCCATCATCCGATGAACGAGGTCATCCATGCCCATAAATCCGGAAACCACCAAACGCGGAAACTTGCTCGCGGGAATTCCTGAAAATCTCCCTGAAGAAATCTTTGAGACGCTCATTGATCAGCCCGACATCCGTATCGAACGCATACTGTCGAAGAACCACAGCTCGCCCGACAGCGGTTGGTACGACCAACCGGAAGACGAGTGGGTAATGCTACTGCAAGGTAGTGCGCGATTGGAGCTAGATCGATCCGACAAACCAATCGTCGAATTAGTGGCGGGTGATTACCTGCTATTGCCCGCGCATTGCCGCCATAAAGTCCTATGGACATCCAGTGAGCCGGCTTGTGTGTGGCTGGCTATTTTTTTCCGCTCAGCTAGCTCGCCCGAATAGCAGCACTTGCAACTTTTTCTGCATTATCGAATCCTTGCAGCCAACAGCAGTTCGATTTTAGACGTCTTATGCCAACGGATGGATGTGTTTTTATCCGATCGCAAACAAACTACTGCGGCATTAAGCATTCACTATCTATCAGTGTAGCTTCAAGCGTGAGCCAGTTTTAGTGCTTAATGCATCTCGAAGCATGAGCAACAGGGTAGTAAAACTCCCGTGTAAGGTTTTTTGATGCAAACGGTAAAGGCTGACATACAAAAAACGCGCAACCTTGCCTTCAAAGGTGAAATCCTTACTCAGGTTACCCATGATATTTCCCACGCTGCCCTCAGTGCTGAGCGACACCAACGACCCTTTATCGCGGAATTTAAAGGGTTTCATATCCTTACCGTTTAATAAGCCGACAAATAATTTGGCCAAATAGGTCGCCTGCTGACTCGCGACTTGGGCTCGCGGTGCCAGAGGCCGCTCCTTGCCAGGCAACAAGCAACTGGCACAATCACCAAATGCAAAAACACGCTCATCACGTGTCGTCTGCATATTCGGCTCTACAACCAACTGATTCACACGATTGGTTTCCAAACCTGCTAAGTCTTTCAAAAACTCTGCGGCTTTTACCCCGGCAGACCACACTTTCAGTTTGGCCGGAATTACCTTGCCACTTTTCGTATGCAAACCATCAGCCGTGACTTCGGTGACCATTTCGCCGGTCAGCACAGTAATTCCCAGGCTCGCTAACTGGCGATGAATCGCCGCTGACGCCCGCTCAGACAATACCGGCAAAACCCGGTCAGCCGCTTCGACAATGGTAATATTAACGTTTTCCGGGCGAATACCATCAAAGCCGTAATGCACTAGCTCCTTGGCCATATGGTGTATTTCAGCAGCCAACTCAACGCCGGTTGCACCGGCACCGACGATGGCAATATCGAAGGTCTGATGGTTTACGTCTTCTTCAGCATGCATCGATGCACGCAAATACACATTCAAAAATTCTGTATGAAAACGCTCTGCCGACTGACGTGAATCAAGATAGATGCAATGCTCTGAAGCGCCGGGGGTATTAAAGTCGTTGGTCTGACTACCAACAGCGATAACCAGGTAATCGTAATCAAGGCGTCGTTCCGGCAAGAGCTGCTGGCCACCATCAAAATACGGTGCCAAGACTACTTGACGTTTTTCCCGATCAACATCGGACATCACTCCAAGCTTAAAATGAAAATGGTGGTCGCGAGAGTGAATCGCATAGTCGAGCTCATCTGCATCTGCGTTCAGGGCACCGGCTGCAACTTCATGCAGGCGTGGCTTCCATAGATGTGTACGATTCGCATCGATCAGCGTGATATGGGCTTTTCCCGGCTTACCCAGTTTGTTGCCCAAACGGGTTGCCAGTTCTGCACCACCAGCGCCACCGCCAACGATTACGATTCTATTCATATCTGTGCCTCCTGCAGGCATTTGCATCGACATGCTGAAATTACTTTTAGAGTGCATCAAGAATAGCAGCCAGTTACCACAACCGCTTAGCTGCTACCTTTGATCGAAGATACGCTTTGACAACGTAGATCCTGTATTACTCAGCAAAAAACCGACCAGGTAATCAATATGAACCTGAACACCGTTCTAATAAGCGGTAGCAGCAGTGCCATCGCTCAAGCTCTTATCGACAAACACGCCGCTGAAAGTTGGGAGGTGATTACTGTTGGCCGCCAATCACCTACCTCCGCACATCATTGCCAGGCCGAGCTTACGGACCCTCAGAGCGTTAATGTGGTTGCTGAATGGCTGCAACACCATAACCACCTCCCAAATCGCGTGATCGCCTGTATGGGTATCCTTCACACCGAACAACATGGCCCTGAAAAAATGCTCAGTCAGTTATCAACAGCATGGCTCGAACAATCCATGTCGATAAACTTGCATAGCCATATTCATTTAGCGCAGGCAATTAATACGGTGATGAATCGTCGAAAACCCGTTACTTGGGCATCATTGTCGGCCAAAGTCGGCAGTATCGCCGACAACGGGCTAGGCGGCTGGCACAGCTACCGTATGACAAAAGCCGCACTCAACATGTTCATCCACAATTTATCGATTGAGTGGCAGCGAAAAAACTCCCAAAACTGCGCCATTGCGATACACCCAGGCACGACAGATTCCGCATTATCTGTTCCGTTTCAGGCACGCATCGCCAACGGTAAGCTCTACACCGCGACGACAACAGCAGACCGGTTAATATCGGTGTTCGATCATTTACCCGATGATGCCTCGGGCGAGTTCTTTAATTGGGATGGCAGTCGCCTGCCCTGGTAATGTTCACGACAGCCATGATATGCACTGGGCTGAAACAAAAAAGCCCCGCAAATTGCGAGGCTCAAAAACAAGAATGGTAGGTCAGGCTAGACTACAGGCGTTCCCACTTCACTGGCAGCTTGGTCGGCTTCGGCAGAGGTACCCACTCGAAACGTGTCTTAAAGTCTGCAGGTAGGCTGTATTTGTAGGTTTTCAACAACTGGAACATAAACGCTTTCGACAACATCATTGCAAAGTGCATACCGATACACTTGTGTGCGCCGCCGCCAAATGGATGCCATGCAAACGAGTGATTCTTCTGTTCTGCGCGCTCAGGCAAGAAACGATCCGGATCAAATGCATTCGGGTTAGTCCAGAATTTTGGATCACGGTGATTATGGATCGGAGACATAAAGATCATGGTATCGGCAGGAATATGGTGGCCACCGATATCACACTCACGAATGGTACGACGAGTCAGGAAGCTTACTGATGGACGCAGGCGTAAACATTCGTTAAAGACGCGTTCCATGATTTCCAGTTTATCTAGGTCGTCGTAGTCGAGCTCATCTTTACCCAATGCTTCAACTTCAGCACGCATAGCATCTTGCCATTCAGGATGCTTCGCTGTGTAGTAAATCATGTGGTTCAATACAGAAGTTGTTGTATCGTGCGCAGCAAACAGCAAGAAAGATGCCTGAGGAATAATCAGCTCTTTATCGAAGAATTCACCATCTTCGGTTTTTTCACGGCACATAAAGCTCAGCATATCAGCGCCGTCACCTTCACGGCGTTTATCAATTTCGCCAGAGAAGTATTCGCGTAGATAACGCTCGCCTTTCTTACCTTTGTTGTATTTGGTACCGGGAATCTCTTTACGCAACTGGCCTAACAAACCATCGTTGATATCCAAAAACGCTTGGTTCATCTTCTTGGTATCTTCGCCAGCTTTTGCGCCGATGAAAACTTCTGCACCGACTTCCAACAGAGTTTCTTTAATGTGCGGGAAGAACTGGAAGTTATCGATCTGATCCCATTTCTGGATATGACGATCCATAACCGGCATCATCATGCCGACATAGTTGCGCATTGCTGCATTTTTAAATGCAGTTTGCATCATACGGCGCAGAAACTTGTGATCAGCGAAATCCTTCATCAGGATGCCGCCTTTATAGAACTGACCAATCGACTCAGCGAATCCCATTTCAGTGGAGAAATTCTGCTCACGATCAAGGAAGATACGCTGGTAGTTATCAACACCAAGAACCAAAACACCACGTTGATGTAGCATCTTCAGGCGAGAAACCTCACCCCACTTCTGGTAGTGCTTTTCAAGCACTTCCTCAAGGCCCCAAATGGTACTTAAGCTGCTACCAAAATACGGCAGGCCGTCAGTACCAGGGATATGATCCAGATCCTTACAATCGGGACGTGTCAGATACGATTTATCAACTGCCGCTTTGGCCATTCGTGCCTCCAAAATTCGATGCGTAATTATTGTTATTGTGTTGTTACACACTACGATAAAATTGACTTGTCGAACGCTTGTTCGACTGATTGCGCGTAATACTAAGCAATACCCACATCTGTAGCAAGGGAAATACCGATGAATTTTCCGTTATTCTGGTAAAATCTTTGATATTGCCCCTAAAATTCGGGGGTTAAGTGCATAGTGTGCCGTATTTTGATCCATATCAGTGTTTCAATGCAAGCGCTGGAACGCCCTCAGAAGCAGAATATATTTGCTGTCTAAGCATCCCCCCTAAAATAACGATGTAGCCCAGTCAACATATCAGCTAAACACGTCAAATTAGGTGGGCTTAAAAACGCAAAAAGCGGCCTAAGCCGCTTTTAAATTAACGATTACGATCGTACTCGATATGTTTAATCCCCAAGCAAATAGCGACTGATAAAACTCACTTCCCGCTCGATAGCTACTGCGTTTAAAGGGCCTCCGTCATACACATCAAAATGGTCACCATCAAAACAGAAACGTTCAACATGCGTGATCATATCTGCGGCACGTTCAACATCTGAGGGAAGCACACCGGGGTCATTCTTACCGTACACGATTAACACTGGGCAATTTATCTGCTCAACCGTATCAATAGGGTTGTAAGTACCAATCTTTAACAACGACGCCGCCGGAATGGCGTTCTGCCACGTCGCACTGCCAGCGGCAATGCGCATGTAGCCATCATACCAACCCGGGTGTTTGAGCACAGCAAATGTGTCATCACCATCTGCAGACACCAAAGGCACGGTATGTGTTTTACCAAAACGGCTTCCGAACAGGTCTTTGAGCCCATTACNAACACCCGTCAGTGCCGTCTTAAGACCCGCATGCTTAAACGCGCTACGACTATCACAATGGGGAACTTGGGCAACCACCGCCTTGATTTTATATGCCTTAGCCCATGCTGCAGCGGCAACCGTTAGTGCATGCCCACCGCCAAAGCTTGAGCCCCAAATTACCAACCGTGCAGGGTCAACTTTTGTTAACGTCGCGACATATTTTAATGCCGATTGCCAATCTTCAATCTGACAATCCGGATCAATCATCTGCCGAGGTTGTTTGAGGATTTCTTCGCTCCCGCCAAACCCGCGATAATCAAACGCAAAAACTGCGATACCGGCATTTACTAGCGCCTCAATCAGGTTTTTGTCGCCGAATTGACGTTCTGAACCTAAGCCCTGCCCCATCACGACAATGGGAAACTGCCCGTCAGGTTTGGGTAAAAACAGGTCTGCTTCACAGCCAGAACCCAAGCTGCGAAACGTGTGTGTTTCTTGAATCATGGGAATCCCCTACCAGTAAATTTGTGCATCAAACTGTATCAACTGACACATCAGTCAGGCAGTGACACAAACGATCAAAGCTGAGCCAATATGCATCAGTCTTTCACGGCGTATCACAGCATCGACAGGGGCATGAAATGAGAAAGCGACCTTATGCCGGGTGCTGAACCCACTCAATGGCAGCATCTCGATTGTCGGTACTGAATACTTTTGCTTGGCCGCCTAGCCAAATCAGATTGCTGAAATATATCCATTTTTTCAACGACTCTTGATTCGTAACCACGGCCTCTTTACGAAACCTCAGTGCATTCGGCAAAGCCACGCGCATATCATGCAAAAATGCCTGTACTTCAAAACCTTCGAATTCATCAACCTCGGCATAGATATTGACAGTTTCCATGTCATCCAATGCACCTTTAACGGTATCGAGTGCTTTAAGCATTTCATCCTTCTGGATCTTGCCCTGAACACGCACACCAATCACATTGGCACCTTCAACATCTATCACTTCGATCATGATCCGCTCCTTTTGGAATCGTCTGCACTAAATCAATTCGGAAAATGCATCATACCTTGCGTCTTCACCAACTGATACCGCAGAGGCAGCAATCCGTGAAGAAGCGCCATTATAGAGTGGCACGCCAAGCACATGTTCCGCAGGCGTAACAAATGCATCCGACATTGTCTTCATCAATCTTTCAAAACAGATTCACGCTTGAAAAGAAACAGACTCATCAACGAACGCTGTTGCTCACCAGCCAATCCGAAACGCGAAACCTCTGTCGACCCGGAAGCAATCCACGAGCCGGCCAACCGATCCCAAAACGCCAAACAGGTGCCGAAATTTGAATCGAAATGCTGCACATCGGCGCTGTGATGAATTTGATGTTGGGCCGGGCTAATAAACAGCCGCTCTAACTTGCCAAAACCGATCCAGATATGTGAATGCCGAAGGTTGGCCCCCAACAGATTAAACGCAAAACCCAATGCATCAACGCCGAGAATGGACCAGGTACTGATGCCCCGCCCAAACAACCATAAAAAACAGCCACCGACTAAAGAAAACACCAATAGTTGCCGCACTTGATAGAGCATCATCTCTAGCGGGTGTGATCGATACAACGTTAGCGGTGTAAGCACCTCAGCACTGTGATGGGTTTTATGTATTTGCCACAACCAAGGCACTTTGTGCATACAAAAATGCAAACAGAAACGGCTGGCATCCTCGATAATAAAAAACACAATTGAGAAACCGGCAATAACCAAGGCTGGTGATACGTCAAAATCAGGACTATCAGAGAAAAAATGTTGTAGCGTACGCGATACAAAGATGATGCCCGCCAGGTGTGATGCCAGTATCGGCGCGATAAACACAACGCGGATAACCGCATTGATAAACACACACCAAATATCTCGCCATGATGACGGGTGAAACCAGTAACGCTTGTTTAACAGTAAGCGACGTAATTCATGCCGATTCAATCGGCCTTGAACCGCCAACCAAATCACAATCATCACCAAAGAAGAAAACAGAAAACCGGAAAACAAACGTTTTTCCGGCTGTTGAATGGCAGCGACAGGCGCAACCAGCGCCTGCTGTATCTGCGCCCAAACTGGCAGATCCGCCAACCATTCCATTGCTATTAGAAACGGTAACCGACAGTCGCCGATGCAGTAAATGGCTTGTTCGGACGACCGCCAAACGGACGACGAGAAACAATTTGCTCAGCATTGAATACATTGTCGAGCGCCATCTGCACACGCCAGTTGTCTGTAATGAAGTAACTGGCTGATAAATCAACGGTAGTTAACGGTTTCAGTTTCTCCGTAAATGCGCCGGTATCAGCAGAACCTGATTGCCCCGCCACTTCACGCATCTCGCCAACATAGTTGACCGACATAAACACATCCCACTGAGTACCGTTTAAACCGGTTTCAAAACGGAGCTGATTATTTGGCAAGTAAGGAAGCTCATCGCCTTTATCAACATTACCCCATTGTGAGAATGTAGAATCAAATGACGACTGAAACGCAGATTCCGTGTAGGTGTACGTCAGGCTCATCGGCCACAGGATGCCATCGAAATCAAAGATGTAACTGGCTTCGGCTTCAAGACCGGCAATCTGAACGCTGCCACCATTAAACTCATCACCCAAATCACAACCTGGGTCACTGGCGCGACAGCGACCAATCAAGTTGCTGTAATCAGAGAAAAAACCGATCAAGGAGGCATCAAAACCATCAGCAGAATAGCGACCACCGTATTCGTAGTTCACGCTCTCTTCCGGGTTTACGCTTTCGTCAGAGGCTGGCCCTGCAGGCGAAAAGCCCTTATTAATACCGGCAAGCAAACTTAGCTCTTCCGTTACTTGATACAAGGTACCTATACCCGGAATCGCAACGGCGGTTGTTCTGGAACTTTTTGTGCCGTCTTGGAAGTTAGTAAACTTGCCGTCGATGTACTCAAAGCGCGAGCCAACGTTCAGCGTCCAATCGCCAATCGTCATCGTATCGTTGATATATAAAGCCACTGCATCTGACTCAGCGCGGTTGTCAGAGCCTTCGCCCTCGCGTTTGCCATCACCGTCAGCAACCAAACGTCCATTAACCATCAGGTAACCGAATGTCGGCTGATCTCGACGCACATAGTCATTGTGGTAGCGAAAACCACTAACCAATTGATGTTCGATATCGCCAGTCTGCATAATCGCGGTTAGTTTACTCTCGAACCCTTGAGAGCCGTATTCGCGGTCATTATTGGTTAACACAAAGGTATCTTCTTCGTTACTCGGATCTGAATTCCGTTGACCTGTAAGCAATTGATATTCACGGCTAAATCGATTCGTATCCGCAAGAATATCCGATAACGCTGGCGCGTCACCACCAAATCCAGCTAAACGAAACCAAGTCCGATCAAAACGATTGAAATATGCCTTGGATACCAGCTTCAGCTCATCAGCAAATTTAACCGTATGCAGTGCATGAGTTTGGTAGTGCTTAGATTCGAAATGATCTAACTGGCTGCTGCGGTAACGGCGCAGCGGATTCTTATCAAAATCCTCATCAGACAAACCTAGGTACGTTTCATCAGCGTCTTCGTCTGCATAACCCAATTTAAGGGTTAAACGCTGAGGGTACTTCGCATCGTCGTCCGATTTCACCATAAACTTCAGGTTAATATCATTGCGCACAAAACCGGTATTACCACCACCGTCCAGTTCTTTAAAACCATCTGAACTGTATCGCAACGCATCAACGGCCCAGCCGAAATTATCGTAGGATTTACCGTAGTAAGCGTTGTACTTCTGGAAGTTATAACTCCCATAAGTCGCTGAAAAATCACCCGCCTCATCGGCTGGTATTGGGCGCGTTGCCAAGTTAATAGCACCACCAACGGTGTTAGGGCCATACTCAATACTTGCAGGGCCTTTAAACACTTCAACACTGTTCATTCGGTTAACATTCGGAATGTAGTATGCCGCAGGCGCAGAGTATGGCGCGGGCGTAATCAGAATGCCGTCTTCCATGATGGTGATCTTCTGACTGCGATCAGAAGTAACACCACGAATGGCAATATTGGGGCGCAAACCAAAGCCATCTTCGTTACGGATATAAACACCCGGAACAGCCGTGAGTACCCGTTCAAGATCCGTGTAGTTAAAGGCTTCCAGATCGGTACGATCAAGTACCGAAGCTGAACCGGTCAATGCTTTAACATCGTCTTTAGAACCGATAATCAGCGTCTCTTCAAGAACGCTGTTATCAGCTTTCGGGGCTTCTTCATTTTCTTGGGCAACAGCAACCACAGAGGTCGCCGCCGCCAGCGTGATCAATAATTTTTTCATGATTTATGTCTTCTCAAAAGCACAATAGCGGCGTTGTTATTAGTCGTTGTCTGATTGCACGCGATCAGGGATATCCAGATCCACAATCGCAACAAAGCTGGTCTTGAGTTCGTCCGTCAAGCTTTTGACTTTCCCGTATAACACACAGGCTTTCAGCTCAGTAACGGTTGCAGAAGATGCTGCCAGATTCGAACAACTACCCAGTGGCTCATTGACTAACACCGTTGCCTGTTCTTTCAGTGCATCCTGAGGCAGGTCAATTAGCGCAATCGCTTCATCAACCAATTGCACATACAAATCAGCAACATCTTTATGGCCCTGCTCAATCATAATGTCGTCAAAGCTGTAACCGCCGTTGCCGGTAAACACCGCTTTAAATCCAACTAGGTTGTTTCGAACAGCCAGCAATGAGGCTTCGCTAAAACCATACTCCACAGCATCGGGGCAGGCGTTTACGCCACAATTAGTGCCTGAATCACTGCGAATACCGAGAGGTAAACGTAGCTTTGAATCTTTCACCTGAGCATCAAGATAGAACAGCGAATCGGATAGTGCTTTCGTCTGCGTGCCGCCAACGCTCGGATTGATAAACGTCGATCGATAATTCTCTTGCTCCGGCTCCCATGCATTGATCAAATCGTTAGCCAAACCAGTGATATGAGAGGCTATCTTGCTGGCTTGTTGACAACGAGCCACGGCTAATTCGGTTGTCGTCAGCGCGCTCCAGGCAGCGGGAACATCGCCTGAGCAAGTATATTCTGCACTGTCGTTAAATAGGAGGTATTCAATACCGCCTAACCCACGCTGGTTGTTACTCAAAATGGAAATATCAACAGCCGCTGCGTCGTCAACAACTTCAAGCGTCGTGCGGTCAAGGCGACAAGCATTAATCACCGTGCTATCAGCAAACACATTGATACGGTTACGAATATTGTTGCTGTTTTCAGCAACGGGGCCGATAAGATAGGCCTCCGCTTGTTGCCAGCTAGCCATAGTATTGCGCCATTGCGCTGCAGCCTGCTGATTTGCCGTTGATTCGCTTCCTGTGCCAACAGCGGCACAATAGGTATTTAAAGAAGAAACTAGAGCCGCAGACTGCGTACTAAAGTCACGGTACTGCGGCAACAATACGTTGTCGGTAAAGTTGGCAGTAAGATCAAGTGTATCGGTTTGATAAGACGGGCTGCCATCATTATTGACACAACCAACAAGCAACAATCCGGCAGTTAGTGCCGCTGACTTAACGTATTTATTCTGCATATTTCCGGTTCTCTGAAGACAACAAAAGCGGGCACACAATGGCCCGCTTCCTTGAGGGTTCAGACTGGCTTACAAGCGTATTACCAGTTTTCTACATTTGCTTGGCTAAACTCATAGGCATCTTGAAGCATGCTACGAGCTTTCAACAAGTCTGTTTTATAAGCATCAACACCTACTTGTGCTTCAATTTGCTTACCATCGGCCAAAACCGGTGCATCACCCATCAAGGCAAGAATTTCTTCCAGCTTGTCGACACTTGCAGCGTTTTCGTTGAATGGTGAGTAACGGTTAAACTGCAGACCTAAAGCGAAACCCTTCATCTCACTCCAGTGCTTAGCCAGGTCGGTGAAATTTGCCAGATCAGCGTATTGACCGTTATCGAAGTTATTCATATCACCGGTAACATCGTTGATATAGTGAACAACGGTTGCGGCGACACATTTTTCCCAAGTAACAGAAGCGATTTCTGATAGCTCATTCAGTGCAGTTAACTCAGCAGCAGTCAGAGCGACTGCACCATTATTTGCTGAACCAACATCGACTAATGTTGCTCTTGATGCTGCTTCACTCAAGATGGCACGACCAGCCAAGAACGCATCAAACACTTCTTTGGTAAAGTTTGTCGCATCTGTTGCGCCACGGTCACGCTTGGCACAATTCGTGGAATTAGCTAAATTGATTTCGCTACCAAGATCGATACCACCATCAGCAGTATCAAAGTCGTTGTAACCTTTCGCCCAACCGTCACGACCACCTTTACCAGCAATTTCGTCATCGGTATATCGACTATAGTTTCGAGCAGCACCAAAGTAACCGAAGCCTTCATCCCAGTGATGCTCTGCAGTCGTATATTTATCGCCTTCTTCATATACGTTTTCAAACTCAAAACGTGGAGACAGGTAGTCAGAGGTTCCTTGAGAAAATGCAACAGCGCCTAAAGCAAACTTTTGAACCAGTTGCTGATAATCACGGCCGTATTTATCCAGATAAGCGACATCCACATCAATCGCTCCACCATTAATAGCAAAGCCGTTGCCGTCAGAACCTTCAGCCGCACGACGTACAAACAGGTTTAGCAAATCGATCGGGCGGTTAATAGCGACTGTAGCGTCTTCCCAACCATAGAAACGGCCACTAGCGCCAAACTCGCCATTTGCGTTAGCCCAACGAGTCGATTCGCCAGCAGTCAATCCATTGTCGCCGATATAACCACCAGCAATTTTACCAATCAGATTCTTGCCGCTGGAGATATCCGCGTACGTTGGCCCAGGAACCACTGTTTCATCAGCTAGGGTAAAGCCGTGATTCGTTGTATCAATATCATCACCGTTGATGAAGAACTGTAAGTCTTCTTCGATATCGTCGGCAGTTTCAGCACTGGCAACCTGCAACGCGCCAACGGCATCAGCCAGATCAGAAATAAGTACTTGGCGTGCAGTTTGGCCGCTGTAACTTACAGAGCTTCCGTTAGCAAGCTTGCTTGCAAACGCGTAGGTTTCTGGTGCAGTTACATTCAGGTCAGCTAAGATTTCAGCAGGCGTTTTCGATTCATCACCGCCAGTTGAAGGTGTTCCACCGTTAGAATCGTTATCATCGCCACCACAAGCTGTCAGTGCAGTTGCAGCAATAGCGGTAGACAGTAGCCAAATTTTCTTATCCATCATGTTCCCCTAAATATATTCTCGGGTGGGCAGTTTCTAGTTGCCGCAAACCTTACTCTAAATGCAAATTATTATCAATTAAATTATTATCACAGTCATGGTTCGTTTGATCGTAGACAAACTTTGCCATCTAACAACTATCATCTGAGTTATTTTCAGGCACAAAAAAGGCCATCAAATGATGGCCTCAATAACACAACCGCAATATCACATGATTCCGGACATCCAGCAGTGCACGAAGATACTTGCTGCGTAACCAAGCGCAATTACCGGCGTCCACTTCAGGTGGGAGAAAAACGTATAATAGCCACGCGCCTGCCCCATCAAGGCTACGCCCGCAGCAGAACCGATAGATAGCAAACTACCGCCAACACCTGCCGTTAATGTAACCAACAACCATTGCGCTTCACTCATGGTCGGATTCATGGTCAACACCGCAAACATCACGGGAATGTTATCAACGATAGCCGACAAAATACCCACCAATACGTTCGCATAGGTTGCACCCATCTGGCCGTACATGAATTCCGATGTCACGCCAAGGTAGCCAATAAACCCTAATCCCCCCACCGACATGATAACGCCATAGAAGAAGAACAAGGTGTCCCACTCGGATTTAGCGATTTTCTCAAATACATCAAACTTTTCAGCCTCAGCATTAACACCCGGTGGCGCAAGAATATTGTCACCTTTCATGTGCTCTACTTTACGCAAGTAAAAGGCGTACAGATTCAAGTACGCTAAGCCTGTCATCATGCCGAATACCGGTGGAATATGAAGCAAGCTATGGAACAAAACAGCCGTCACAATGGTTGCCAGGAACAAACCAACAATGACCAAGCCACCGTAGCGAACTTTGGTTTCGCCCGCGGATGGATCGTGGGTTGGCGTCCCCTCAGGTAACGCAAAATACATGATTGAGGCAGGCACCACGAAGTTAACCACAGAAGGCACAAACAGTTTAAAGAAGGTCCAGAAATCCAACACACCCTTCTGCCATACCATTAACGTGGTGATGTCACCGAAGGGGCTGAATGCACCACCCGCATTAGCGGCAACCACGATATTGACACACGCTATGGAGATAAACTTGGTATTGCCTTCGCCGACTGCCAACACAACGGCACACAGAATCAACGCGGTTGTGAGGTTGTCGGCCACTGGCGATATAAAGAAGGCCAGAATACCCGTCATCCAGAACATCGTTTTATAACTGAAGCCACGCGCCACTAACCAATCACGTAGCGCATCAAATACTCTGCGCTCCATCATCGCGTTTATATAGGTCATGGCAACCAGCAAGAAGAAGAACAGTTCAGCGTATTCCAAGAAGTTATGTCGAATCGCATCGTCCACCTCGTGAACCCTACCCATCGAGTTATACGCAATCGCAATGAGTAGCCAAATGACCCCTGCCGCGGCCATCACTGGCTTGGATTTTCGCAGATGAATTTGCTCTTCGAAAATAACCAGTACATAGGCAAATGCAAAAATGCCCAACGCCAAAAAACCCACCCAACTGGCGGTCAGATCCATGGGCGTTGTTCTGGCAGCAGACGCCGCCGAGGCCAGTGCCTGAAAAGGCAAGAGACTCAATAGGAAGACAAGTAGCGGGGCAATTTTCATTGACATGTATACCGGCGAAAAACGAGGATTAGAGAAGGGCGCGAATATTACACAATTTTTACAATAGAAACATTGATCTGACGCATTGAATTTACACCGGCTCGACGAACGCGAACTATTTTATCTTTAGAAATAAAGCAAACATCCGTTAGACATCGAAATAGACTATCGCTCCCACTAACTAACTCAATCAAATGACTGACGATAACGATCATCAAACCGGCCAAAACCGATAAAGTTGTACACAGCTTTGGTGGATAATTAATGAATAAGTCCGTGTAAAACTCAATTAAAACTGTAATGAGTAAGCACTTACATACCACAAAGACGCCATATAGAATGCAAATCCAATGTTTCAGAAAACGCTTTCCCAGTGCAGTGGTTAAATCCACCAACAAGAAACCCCCAATCATTGCCTGCCATCACGCCAACGACATTCAAAAATCCTTCTCAGATATTTGATCTGACACAATCGCAACAACCCAACACATCTAAAAAGAAGTGCTTAACTAGCCCGCGAACAAAATATTACCCAGCAAGAGAACCCTACCCATCAATGCGCGCAATTCTTGCATGCAATTTGGGCGGCGTTGAAAGATTCTAATAGATGCGATTTAGATGCCTATCTGTTATGATGCGGCGCGAATTTTTGAAGGGGTTTAAGCATCGTTGACGAGGGTGATCACAAGTTGCCTTCATTAAACCTCGGGCAACCCGCCATCTGATAGGCAGCTGTAACACTGTAGGCCGAGAATACGGTCTTGGGGAACAATCAGTGACTACATCCGCCTGAAAATACATACAGGAATCAGCACACTATGGCTAAACAACCAAAAATTATCTACACAGAAACCGACGAAGCACCGGCGCTGGCCACATACTCGCTGCTGCCAATCATCCAAGCATTCACACAAGCCGCTGGCGTTGAAGTCGAAACTCGTGACATCTCGTTGTCAGGCCGTGTAATCGCTAACTTTGCAGAGTTTCTGAACGAAGAACAACGCATCAGCGACGCACTCGCTGAGCTCGGCGACATGGCAAAAACGCCAGAAGCCAACATTATCAAGCTGCCAAACATCAGTGCATCTATTCCACAGTTGCAAGCAACGATCAAAGAACTCCAGGAAAAAGGCTACGCACTGCCAAATTATCCTGAAGAACCTAAAAATGATGAAGAAAAAGCCATCAAGGTTCGTTACGACAAAATCAAAGGTTCTGCCGTTAACCCTGTACTGCGTGAAGGCAACTCTGACCGTCGCGCACCGGGTGCGGTTAAGCAATACGCACGTAATAACCCACATTCAATGGGCGCATGGTCTGCGGACTCTAAGTCGCACGTTGCCCATATGGATGGCAATGACTTCTTCGGCAGCGAGCAATCTGCCGTTATCGAAAAAGAAGGCAGCGTAAAAATCAGCCTGACACAAGAAGACGGCACTGACGTTGTACTGAAAGAAAAAACACCGGTACTGGCCGGTGAGATCATCGATGGCACATTCTTAAGCGCCAACGCATTACGCGTCTTTATCGAGAAAGAAATCGAAGACGCGAAAGCACAAGGCGTTTTGTTCTCTCTGCACATGAAAGCCACCATGATGAAGGTTTCTGACCCCATCATCTTCGGCCACGTTGTTGAAGTGTTCTACAAAGACGTATTCGCCAAGCACGGTGCATTGTTTGAAGAGCTTGGCGTTGATGTTAACAACGGTATTGGCGACGTTTACACCAAAATCGCTGGCCTAGACGAAGCTAAACAAGCAGAAATCAAAGCAGACATCGCTGCGGTATACGCAGACCGCCCTGCTCTGGCAATGGTTGATTCTGACAAGGGCATCACTAACCTGCATGTTCCTTCAGACATCATTATCGATGCCTCTATGCCTGCAATGATCCGTACTTCTGGTCAGATGTGGAATGCCGAAGGCAAGCAGCAAGATACCAAAGCTGTTATCCCAGATCGCTGCTACGCCAGTGTTTACCAAGAGACTATCGATTTTTGTCGTGAAAACGGCGCTTTCGATCCTCGCACTATGGGCACCGTTCCTAACGTTGGCCTAATGGCACAAAAAGCTGAAGAATACGGCTCTCACGACAAGACCTTTGAAATTCCTGCTAACGGTACTGTTAAAGTCACTGACGAAGCCGACAACGTATTGCTGCAGCACGATGTTGAGCAAGGTGACATCTGGCGTATGTGTCAGGTAAAAGACGCACCGATTCAGGATTGGGTGAAACTGGCTGTTAGCCGCGCTCGCGCAACAGGCTCTCCAACCGTATTTTGGCTGGACGAAGCACGTGCTCACGATGCTAACTTGATCAAGAAAGTTAACGCTTACTTGCCGCACCACAACACTGAAGGTTTGGATCTGCAAATCATGGCGCCAGCAGAAGCCACTCGCTTCTCACTGCAACGCATGAAAAACGGCGAAGACACTATCTCAGTAACCGGTAACGTATTGCGTGACTACCTGACTGACTTGTTCCCAATTCTTGAGCTAGGTACCAGCGCTAAGATGCTGTCTATAGTGCCTCTAATGAACGGCGGCGGCCTGTTTGAAACAGGCGCAGGTGGTTCTGCACCTAAGCACGTTCAGCAATTCGAAAAAGAAAACCACCTACGTTGGGATTCTTTGGGTGAGTTTCTGGCACTGGCTGTTTCTCTGGAGCATTTGTCTGAGTCATTCGATAATGCCGCAGCGAAAGTACTGGCCGTGACATTGGATAAAGCCACTGCACAGTTCTTGGAGACCAACAAGTCTCCATCACGTAAAGTGAACGAGCTGGACAACCGCGGTAGCCACTTCTACCTAGCCATGTACTGGGCACAAGAGCTGGCTGCACAAGATGATGATGCAGAACTGAAGGCACGTTTTGAAGCAGTTGCGAAAGCACTGACTGACAACGAAGCAGCCATTGTTGAAGAGTTGAACGGCGCACAGGGTGTTGCGGTGGATATCGACGGTTACTTCCGTCCAGATCCAATCAAAGCTGCTGCGGCCATGCGTCCAAGTGCAACTTTGAACAATGCTCTGAAGTTAATCACCGAAGCGGTTGCTGCTGCATAACAGCAAACCTTCCGTAGGTTGTAAAAACCGCCTTCGGGCGGTTTTTTTATGCCTTCGAAAAATATCGATACCCCAGAGTAGCAGCCGGATGCGTCGATTAAACACGCTCAATTGGCATGAATGCCCCCCCGTAAAGTCGTTTCATGAGTTTGCACATAACATACGTTATATATACAATTCGCTTATGAACCATATATTAAGAGAAATACCATGGGCATCGTAAAAATCTCGGATGACTTACATGACGATATCCGTAAATCCAGCACCGTGATGTCGCGCTCTATCAACGCACAAGCAGAATTCTGGATAAAAATCGGCATGCTCGCCGAAAGCAATCCGACGATGAGCTACCACGAGATTTTAAAAGAACAGCTCAAACGCGAAAACATCCAGATGCCCGAACTCTCGAATGAATAAAGTCACTATTAAGTCTGCATCTGAAATTCAGCGAATGCGTCAGTCAGGCGCATTGCTCGCTCAGGTATTTGAAGCGCTCGATAAGATCGTCAAGCCAGGCATCAGCACGATGGCCATTAATGATTGGGTTGAAACCTACATTACTGACATCTTGAATGCTCGCCCTGCCAGTAAAGGGCAATACGACTACCCGTATGCTCTGAATGCCTCCGTCAATGAGGTCGTGTGCCACGGCATGCCATCGGCGCATTACCACCTGAAACCTACCGATATCATCAACATTGACATTACGCTCGAACAAAATGGCTACATTGCTGATTCAAGCAAAACGTATGTAATGCCAGACGCTAGCTCGCAAGCACGGCGGCTGGTCGACACCTGCTACGACGCACTCTGGCAAGGCATCAATGCGATAAAGCCCGGCGCAACACTCGGCGACATCGGCTATGCGATTCAACGAATCGCCCAAAAAGCAGATTACAGCATCGTACGCGAATACTGCGGCCACGGAATCGGGAAAGAGATGCACGAAGCGCCGCAAGTTATGCACTTTGGTCGCCAGGGAGAAGGCTTGGCATTAACGCCTGGCATGACATTTACCATCGAACCGATGATCAACCAAGGCAAACCTCGAGTGAAAACCCTCAAGGATGGCTGGACTGTTGTTACCAGAGACAAACAGCTCTCCGCACAATGGGAACATACCCTGCTTGTGACGCATACCGGCGTTGAGGTGCTAACACTACGCAGCGAAGAAGCACACCGAGTTGAACCATGAATACAGCGAATGGGCCAAAGCGCTAAACAACGAACCACCTATAACGAACACACAAAGCGGCTTCCAATATAGCCCCCTGCCTAGCCAGCAGGTTGTTATAAAAGGCACAATTTACAACGTAAAAACCGCCTGATTAGCAACAACTGAAACGGCCACGATAACTGTGGTACCATCCAATGACGTGCTCACCCTTTCAACGCAGACCATCACGTCATGCCTGGCAAACAACCGTCTTATCGTGCTCCGTGGCTCATTCGTATACTTGAGTGTATTGCCGCACCACTGTCACTCACCACGCTCTACAAATTAGCAACGGTGGTTGGCACACTAGGCTTTATGCTGAGCGCTCGGCAACGAAAACGTATACTGGGCAACCTCAGCCTTGCCGGCGATCTGAATCTCGACCGTCACACACAACAACAAATCGCGCGCAAATCTTTGATTAACCTCTACGCCGTGACTTTCGATTATCTGAAATTGCGTAACCTTGATCGCGACAGCAACCACATCATCAGCAACATAGTCAGCATCGACAACCCGGAGGTGATTGACCAGCTCATCGCAGACGGCCATAGCCCTATTATAGTCACGGGTCATCTCGCCAACTGGGAGGCGACATTTCTAGGCGCATCATCACAGCAACCCGGTATCGTCATTTCTCAGCGATTCTTCGTCGAGCCCGTTGCTGATTGGATACATGCAATACGCACGCAGTTCGGTGGCGAACTGACACCGCCACAACATGCAGTACGCGTAGGAATGCGTGCCCTTCGTCAGGGTCGCTTTGCTGGCTTGGCGATTGATCAGGCCTTACCCGAGGGTGGCCTGCCTTTAACGTTTTTCGGCACGCGCGCCTACACGACACCAACGCCCGCTCTTTGGGCATTACGCACTGATTCACCGATCGTGATGGTAATGGCACGCCGCAGTGCAACCGGCTACCGCCTCCGTTACCACACACCGATTTGGCCAAACACTAGCAACCCGCATAGTGATGAAATACAGCGTCTAACCCAGCAACTGCAACGTCAACTGGAAGCAGACATTCGTCGAATGCCGGGTGACTACTTATGGCTGCACAATCGCTACCAGCAACACACTCATCAACACCTGCAACAAGCTTATCGACATGACGTTTTGATGTTGGTATTACCCGAGAGTAAACAAGCCGCGGATGAGGTTATCGCCGAGCTCTCCGCCCTAAACCGTTTTTATCCAAGAGCTTTGTTAACCATTTACATACCGAGTACAACGAGTAAAAAACCGACGGGGTTGTCGACAGACATGCAGGTCACCGTAAAAAACTACGAAACCCTAAGTGATACGTTAGAGGACGATTGGCGCTATCAACTGATACTAGATTATTCTCAGGGGCTTACCGTATCGCGTTACTATCGCCGGCGAGGTGCATTTGCGAGCATCAAGTTGTCGTCATCAATGCCTCTGGAGCAGCAGTTGACAGACCAGGTGCTTATACATCACAGCTAAAACACCCGACACATTACGTGCTTACAAGATGGGATAAGTCGGCTAGATCAATATCGTTCGCATGCCGGTGTTCGGCAATGGCTTTTAGGTTATCCAACTCCATCTGGTGGCCAGCCTTAAAAAATGGCCAGCCGTCACCGACCCATATACTGCGCTGTTCAGGTGCAAGTTCTGGCCAGGGGTTATCGAGATAAAACGGATGGCAGCAATTCGTCCAAGTAACCAACGCCCCTGATCGCCCCCAACGCGTGGCATCCATCACTCGCATATAGTAAATCATCCAGAGCGTCTCGGATTGATCCCAGGCACAATGGTAATCGACCGTCATTGCCTCGGCATTGCTATCCACACGGCAATAACATTGAGTTGGCCCACCAACCTTGTCGCCAAACATCATTAGCCCGTCACCCATCGCCTTCATATTACGCAGACTGTATGTCCACTCTAACAATGACTCCGGCTGTGCCAAATAGTTAAACAATGCCTCTGGTGAGCATTCAACAAACGCCTCCAAGCTGCAATAGCGACCATACAATTCATGATGAGGATGCATGCGCGGGGTACGTGCCTCACAGATTGCATTAAACGCAGCCTGATCAACCGATTCAACACGCACCAACCCTTCCGGCAACGTTTCCGTGATAGGTATATCCGCAGTCTCGCCAGCCGTCATATCAACTCCCATTTTTATACCAATCAACAACAGCAGCCGCTGAATAGTCGCCGGCATGTGAAAAACCACCTAACAACAATTTACTGCCGGGCTTCAACGTACCCTGCTGCACACCGCGTTCAATGCTGATCGGAAACGCCGCACCAAACAAATTGCCGTGCTCATAAAACGTGTTTACATGCTGATCTTCTTCAAGCTCAACAGCCTCGCGCCAATTGCGCAAGAAGATACGATTGGGTTGATTAGTAATCAGAACATCAATATCTGGCACATCAAGCCCCGCCTGCTCAATGGCTTCATATAATGCTGGCGGCACCAAACGGTTACCTCGTTCGATAATCGATGCCAGTTTGGCATCTGAAAAATCCAGATTAAACGGCAAAGTACCCGGCTGCCACCAATGGCGATTATCTGCGGTTGTGATGCGCATATCCGCAGCATACTCAGGGAAGTTATGCGTCACCATCGACAATACCGGCGAGACATCACTGGCCTCACAATAAACCACACCACAGCCATCACCTGGCACCGCTGATTGCGGTAACTCACGATTACCCGGCTGGGCAAAAATGCGACCTGCCGACGACTGTACATTGCAAATCAGCGCGTTGCGGGCGGCACCGGTGGCAAACATCGCCTGCGCCATCTGCAACATAAAAATAAACGACACACAGCCACCACTGGATAAATCGAAAATATGCGGTGGGCGAATGCCCAGTTGTTTAGCAGCGATTGCACCCACACCGGTAAACGGCAAATCCGGGAACGATACGTTAGTTAACACCAAGTCTACATCGCCTAAATCGATATCCATTCTAACGGCAAGATCACGGGCTGCGGTGGCAATCATATCTGCTGCCATCTCATCTTCAGCCATATGATGACGTAATCGAGTCCCACGAAACATCGCATGTTTTTTGATCGCGGAAGCTTCTATAAAGAAGTCGTTATCAACAACTTTCTCGGGCATGTAACTGGCGGCACCCAAAATACTGATTGGGGCGCTATCCAGCGTATTGTTCACTCGGCCTGTGGACGTTTGAGAAGACTTCATACAACAACCTCTGCATCAACAGTAGCTGGAGCGTCAATTTCTACGTTCAAAAGACGCTCAATATTATTAATTTCGAGCTGGCGGCGCGCTGGCATTAAACGCCAATCTATCGCAGGCTCTTTCGCCTCGGCGGCTGCGCCGGCATGAGCGAGAATCCTGCCCGGCGTGCACGTCCAGAGCAATACACAGCCGTCAGTGTGTAGTGGATGCCGCGCATTTACTATTCGTAATGAATCCGAAAAATAGACCGCCTGTTGCTGCTTACTATCGGCAATCCGCCAGTGCATATCGATGACGCCCACGGCAGGGTATGCGTTTAGCTGCAAACGCATTGGCGTATCAGAATAATGGTCAATCAAAAGGTCGTCGTCGCTTGCTACAGACCTCGCGGCGTAATTCCATAAATGCAGGTGATCTGTATTAGCCAGTAAGGCAAAAGCCGCATCGGCCGATACCGGCAGCAACCGCTCTAGCGTAAACACATCACCAAAACGCCGTCGGTGCGGGTATACCGCATGGGTCATGTCAACCAGGCGTTCGTTCATTTCATCGTTAGTAACACACTCTATGCGTGTCAGGTCGTCAGGCAGTGATAACAGGCGCATCTTCCTCACTTTGTTGTTGGGTCCAGATATCAATCAGAGGCGCGAAAGGCGGTATTTCGTCAACGTCGATATTCAGTTCAAGCAGCGCAGGGCCAGGCTCCGGCTGCAAAAAGTAAGCTTGCAAAAATGCCTCAATTTCAGTGGTAGAGCTAGCTTGAGCAACTTGATCAGCAGCCAACCCTAAACCTTCGCCGAGCTTACTGATATTAACCGGCGCCGAAAAATTGGAACACGTCACACGGTTTTCAAATAACAGCTCCTGTCGACTACGACACATCCCATGCCCTTGATTGTTAAACACCAACCAAATAATGGGCAGGTGCAGCTCAACAGCAGTATGCACCTCAACGCCATTCATCAAAAACGCGCCATCGCCACAAAAAACCACAGCCGGTTGTGACCGCGATTCTTTCGCTTGTTGTGCCAGCTGCACACCCACGGCGGAAGCGACGCCGTAGCCCATGCCCCCCATTCCAAGGGCGATAGATGACCGCGCACCCGGCGGCGGCTCAAGATAGTGCGCCGCTGTTGCTGCACAGTTGCCGGCATCCAAAACCAAACTGATGTTATCGGGTAAATGTGGGTTGATGGCAGCGATTGCCATACTGTTCGATAACCCATCACCCGCCGCTAAACGAATTTGAGGGTGCTTATCACGGTGCAGCTTTTTAATGCCGTGAAAACGCAAGGGTTGGCGGGCATGAAAGTCATTAATCAGCTGAAATGTCTCTACCAATGGCGCATGAATCGTCAGCGCAACATTCAAACGGGGGCCGACCGATTTCAATGCATGGTGAATCAAAACTGACGGCTTGGTTTGCAGAATGCTAGTCAGCGGGCCTTGAGTCATCTGATCCAGGTTGTTGCCGATCACGACAACTAAATCAACCTGCTCTTCAATGTAACGATGTAGCGAGGGCTCACCACAGGCACCGATAACACCAACAAAATTACGTTCTCGGCGATCATAAGCACAGATGTCAGCCAAGGTAACCGCAACGGGGATGTCGGCGCTTTTCAAGAACTCACAGATATCGGCGTAAGCTCGATCACGTACCGCAGCATCGCCGATAACAACCAGCGGATTTTGACATGCCGACAGCAAAGCAAACAGTGTACTAACGCATTCAGTCAGCTCCGTATTAACGGCAGGAATATCAATAAACCCTCGTGCCAACCGTTTGAAAAACCAGTCAGGCATGGCACCAACATCCATCATCTGAACATCGCGCGGTAACAGCAATGCTGTCGCGCCTTTATTGCCATTCAACGATAGGGTCAGACACAAATTGAGTTGCTGCCAGAATTCATCGGCGGCTTGCAATCGAACCGCGTATTGCGTCATTGAACGCCAGAGCTCAACACCATTGATCGAACCACCACGGCCCGACGAATCCTGAAAACCACCGGCGCCTTCCCACTCCGTTGCAACCTGCCCAATAATAGCTAACACCGGAATGCCACTGGCTTGAGATTCAGCAACCCCCGCAGCAAGATTCATCATGCCGCCGCCGGAGGTTGCACAACACACGCCTAAACCGCCAGACGTACGAGCGTAGCCATCCGCCATAAAGGCCGCACCCGATTCAGTTTTCGCGAACACATTGGAAAGTGAATCCGCGCCCAAGCGAAAAACCGCATCATGAAATGGCTCGATATTGGCGCCGCTGACACCGAACACAGATCGAACATTCAAAACTTGAAGCACGTGGGCTAAGGCATCACACAGCTGCATGAACCATCCCGCCGAGAACGTGAGTGTTACTCAGAAAAACACATTGAATACAAAAATTATCAGCACGCAACACATCATTAATAGGTTGCGACGCACCTGGAATATAAACCATGGTTATTATTATTCTTCAGTCAGTAGCCTGAACGTGCAGTCTACCCCAGACAAATAAATTGAACAAAATAAATATTTTTTACTTTTTTGTATTAATTATTGATACAATTTTCACAACTGAAAATGAAAATGATTATCAATGGAACTCTCATTCGAACAACTGAAAAGCATGACCATTTTTGCCAACGTGGTCGAGCAAGGAAACTTCAGTAAAGCCGCTGTCGAACTGGGGCTGTCACGCGCTGTCGTCAGCTACCACATCAAGCGTCTAGAAACTCGTCTACAGATAACCCTGCTAGATCGCTCAACACGCAGTGTGAAACTCACCGAAGCTGGGGAGGCGTACTATCATCACTGCCGCCAGATATGTGAACACGCAAAACTCGCAGACTTACAAATCAGGCGGCTACAGAACGAACCCATCGGTAATCTCGCCATCACTTGTCCGGTTAACCTAGGGTTGGCACTCGTTGTTCCGATCCTGAGCCATTTCAGAGAGAATTATCCCAAAATCACACTGGATATAATGCTTAGCGACAATGTGATTGATATCGATGATCAAAAACTTGATCTCGCTATTCGTGGTGCCGCGGTAACAAACCCAGATTTGCAGGCAGAGCATCTGTCCGTTTTAACTACCTGCCTATGTGGATCACCGGAATACTTCAGAAAACATGGGCGCCCAAGTAGCGCTGAAGATTTACAAAACCATGCTTGGGTGATTTATTCACCGGGCCCCGCCAACTTAACGATAAAAAACGCGCGCCACACATACAGCCTAGTGCCTGAAGGCCCAATTAAAACAAACAATGCAGCAGCCAGAACCGCCTTTGTTGAGGCTGGGCATGGTCTTGGTCGGATCCCTTGCTACGATGCGACCCCGAAGATTCAAGCCGGAACCCTAGAAAAGGTCATGGAGGATTTTGAATTTCCATCAATCGAATTGTATGCCGTTTTTCCGAAGTCGGCAGAGCACTGCCAGCTTTCAATACTATTACGCCAATTCCTGGCAAGTGAACTGCAGAAACGCGTCGGCAAATAAACAAACGCCACCGAGTTTTCGTTATCAAAAAAACTCGACATAGTTTTTGAAAAGTTACTCAGCACCATCGAAGGAACAAACTGCATGGATAGAAAAACCGTCGTCTTTCAATCGCTGACTGCCGCCTAAATCCGGCAGATCAATCACAGTGCCGCACTCGACGATATCGCCGCCAAGCCGATCAATCAATTGACAGGCCGCGCGCATCGTACCACCTGTGGCAATCAGGTCATCCAGCAACAAAACTCGCTCACCGGCATCCAACGCATCCGAATGAATTTCAACCTCAGCTTCACCGTATTCAAGTGCATACGCTTGCGACAATGTATGGGCAGGCAACTTGCCAGCCTTGCGAACAGGAATGAGTTTAAGCCCCAACTCATAAGCCAGCGGTGCGCCAATCAGAAATCCACGGGCGTCAATCACCGCAATGGCATCTAACGTAACAGCTTGATAGCGTTCGACCAGCCCACCAATTAGCTGGCGAAATATAGCCGGGTCACTTAACACCGGGGATATGTCCCGAAAACGCACACCAGGAGACGGCCAATCTTCGACCGTTCGAATACAGGCTTTTATCGTATTATCAAAAGAAGACATAGTCAGATTACCGTTCGTTTTGTTCAGCCGCATGGTAACCCATTATCCGCATCAGCGGCATCGTATTCGTGTTGCAACAACTCACTAAATAAATGGCAAAACCCACCTAAAGAGCATGCTCTCTAGGCATTACATATACGAGCTTTCAACTGTTCTTTCTGGCCTCGAATGTTATGCAGAAGCACTTCAACCACATGCAATAACGCATCATCTCCCGGCGCCGCCACCGCATATTGCAATAGGTGTTGTTGCTGCACGCAGGCATCCTGCAAACCACCCAGTTGTTTTTTTAACTGCACCAGTTTTTTCATTGTCGTCGGTTTGAGGGTGTTGCCTAAATCCTGCGAATTAATCAAGTTTTTCAATTGAAGACGCACATGATGAAACGCCGCATCATCGCAATCAGAGTTAAGTTGCCCGAGACGTTTTTTCAGTTTTTTATGACGACGAACGACCACTTCTCGCAAATGATGCTGGCGAAGTTCACCGCCAACCTTGATCGGCGCGCTCATATTCGTCAAACAGGCCACCAATACTTGATGGCCGTGGCTATAATCCTGGCTGTCCAGAAAACGCGTCAACGCTCGATAGTGACCCTGCCGTTCATCAGCCACCATCGACTGTAGACTCAGCAAACCACCCAAAAACTCATTACCAAGACGTGATTTACAACCCTCCAAATAGTCATCGAAAACATCCAAATCTCGCACCGGATTCGACAGTGCAATGAGTCTTTTAAGATGCTCCCGCGCCACCTGTTGGTTTTGAGCTTCAGCATTTGCCAGCATCTGATGCAGCGACAAGGCGCCTTTCAGTTTCCGTGCATAAATTCGAAATTGATGAAGAAACTCAGGATCTTGTCCCAGCATCGCAGGTTGGCGATAGAGCTCCAACATCATCAACCACTGCTCAAGACTGTTATCGCTCTGCTTACTGCCCTCATGTTTTCGTAAAAATGCATCATGGTTCAGCATTACCGGGGTGACATACCGCGCAACATCCCCACAGAAAGGCGTAAGTTGCGACCACCGCGAAATATTCAAGCGTAGCTCTATCCAAGCCGCCGTCGGAAAGCCCTCTATCTGATCTGGCGCTAAATAGTCAATCAACCCGATTAATGCCGGATTATGGCCGACAATTAACACGTCACTGCTTTCAGGCCTCGCTTTAAGCCAGTGCACCAATTCTAGGGGGGCGAAAGTATAAAGTTTGGGGTCAACCACGACGCCAGCATGGATCTGGGCGTGTTGCATAAGGCCTTGCAAGGTTTCATGCGCACGAACAGCATCACTGCAGAACAACCGCACATTCTCTAATACAGCAACAAACGGGCTTTCTCCCAACCATTGAATCTGGCGTTTGCCGCGCTTATTAAGCGGACGTTGGTGATCCGTTAAATGGGTATCTTTCCAACAGGATTTAGCATGTCTGAGTAAATAGAGGGTCTTCATCAACAATGTCTGGCTTGTCTGCGGTAAAGTTATGAACATCATTGTATTCACAAGTTCGCGCAAAGCATTGACCAGCGATGAAGAACGGAGGGTTTACCAACAAAAACGACAATGCTGAAAACATCGCCGTTTTTCTGATCTCTTTCTTAGGCTGTTTTAATGTGTATATCCAGAAGGTTATGTTCGGCACAGTGCCGAACATAACGCCCAAATTACAGGGGAGATCACCGAGTTCCTATACCTTAACCCAGAGATTCAACCATTACCGCGTTTGAATACACCAAAGTACCATCGCTGGATCGGTGTCCGACTAAATGAAACTGGCCCCGTTTATCCATACCGCCGAGGTAGACACGGAATTGGCAATCTGCCAACGATCCGCACTCACCAGATGTAGACAAGTCTAGGTCCATCAAATCGACATCAACAAACGCCTCAGAGTCGCCGCTATCTTCAAGCTGCTGCTCTGCTTCTTCAAGCGCCAGATGATACTGTTCGTCCACTGTAAATTTCATCAAACCAACCGGGATCGACTGGCTGTCTGCACCGGGTTTGCACCATGCTTCAATGGTCAATGTATCCATAACACGTCCTCTTTGCTAAATACACGCTGTATAAGTCTTATACAGACAAGGCATCAGAATTGTTCAAAATTTGTTCACATAAAACGCATCAAAGGGTGTCAGAACATCCTCAACGCCATCTTAAAAGAAAACAAATAGAACTGAATGATAGATACGTCAATGTGATAGAAAGCCGCTCTGTGATAGCCTTCAAATTTCTCAACCATCTTTCCATTCCCTTGATTGATACAACAGGAAACCGGCAATGCAACGCGCATTTACCTTTAGCGATATCGAACAGGACTGCGATATTGAAACCGGCGTTTACACTTTAGACCGCAAAAAATTCGGTGCCGTTATTCATGTGCCAGATGCCCTAAAGCAGCAATACCCCTATAACGTCAGTGCCTACGAGTTTATGCAGCAGCTTCGCCAGCCTATTTTTGAATTCGGCACCTTGGAGTTACCCGGGCTTGCCGTTAACAAACAAAACCACACCTTGGCCCAGCGCTCGCCGTTTGAGCACAGTTACAGCAGCAACACCTACACCACAGATCTTTGCCAGCTGCCGCATCAGGATTGCCCCCCCTACCCAACCGCATTTTGGCTACCGGAACAACGCCGGTTTTCTGCCACTTGGGTGATGTCAGAAACCGGGCTGAATCACTTCCATCAACATCAGCAAGCATTTCCGAGTATGCCAATCGAAGAGCGCCATCAGCTTCTCGTCGATCGCTCACTTGAAGAAGGCTGGGGGCTGCTATACAACCAGCAGCCGGGGCTTCTATTGATTGATAACAGTCAACACCACCGTCTTTATCACGCCCGAACCGCCAACTTCGCAGCGATGGAAAGCACCGATAATCATCAAACCGACACCGCCATGTATGCATTCAATGAGATTGGCCTATTGCAGTATATCGATATGCTGGACGAACGCCGTGGCAATCAGGATAGAGACGCGGCAGAAGTGAGCGAAGTTAGACGATTTATGGCTGAAGAAGGCCTTCAGCCCTATTAAAAAACCAGATCAAATCAAACAAAAAAACGCCGTTACCGCGCATAAACAACTGTTAACGCGATAAAACGCATCTGCCGGGCTAGCGCTTCCCCGCCGACATAACGTTGATCCAGTTCGCCATCACGCTGTTTGATAATGGTTACCTGCAACGTACATTCGGTCAAATCAGTGCGCGTTGGTTCACCTGCGAGCTGATCTGCAACGATGGCAAAGCTGCCGCTGTCAGGCAGGTTCGATTCACTAAAGGTAACTTGTTGCCCCGTATTACAGGTGCCTTCACTTTCAATCGTTACCGGAGACTCTGATCCGGAGTTATTCCAAACAAAGCTAACGGTGTCATCAAAATTAACACTGCTGCCGCTCGCAGGCATCGAAAAGCTGCTGGCCGGCGGCAATACCAGAAAGCTGTCAACAGCCATAAGATCGAGAGAGCGCGCCGTCAGTTCGATTTGAAATTGGGTATCTTCCGCATTGGCATTGGAATAAGAGGTTTCATACACCCAAATGTCATCAACAAGCCGCTCTGTCATATTCTGAATAATACCGTTGAGGCTTGCGAGTATCGTGTCGCGCTCGTCTGCAAGATCCAATCGAATTGGCTCATCGTTACCGTTTACTCGACGGAAAAATGTTGCGGTTAAGCCGGTGCTGCCATCTTGCATGCCATTAGCGTACATATTGGCACCGATATTACTGGTATTGGATGGGCGATCATCGTCGTCATCCGAGCAGCCGGTCATCCAAAAACCCGCCATCAGCAACCCGACGGCCGGCATTGCCAGTGATTTGACCCAAGATTCGCGTTGAAATGTCATGCTGAAAACTCCTTTCTCGCGTTAATAACAGCGTTTTATGGTTTCTACAGCATGGTCGATTACAACCACTTGTCAAAAGCGTCAGTGACGCATCGAAGGACAGCTTCTATCCTCAATAAAGCCCGAACCACAAGGATGTGTCGAGATGAAATCGTTGTTGATCTGCCCTCGTAAAATGACCAAGCTGCTTGGCCTGACAGTAACAGCATTGATCGTGTGTACCGCGCAAGCCGCGCCCTTTAATACATTGGATACCCGTGCAATGGCCATGGGCGATACCGGTGTCGCATCCGCCCAACCTGCCAGCGCCGCGATATTTAACCCAGCGCTGCTGAGCAACTATACCGCCGCCCCCAAAATCGCATTAATCATACCTGGCATAGGCGTCAATGCATTTGCTGGCGCAGATGTTGATGATGCGCTCGAAGCATTGGATGAAGAAAGACAACTGACCCAATTGTCGAATATGATTCTCGACCTCAACACCTTCAACCTGGCAACCTTCCAACAAAACACCGCGGACTTTTCTCGCACCGCAGTTGATCTAACCAACAATCTCCAAGCCCTACAAGATCGCCCTTTCAATATTCAGGGCAACGCCTTAATTTCATTCGCTATGCCTAACGATGATCTCGGCTTTGCAGTCTATTTGGATGCCAATGCGGTGATTGAAACAACCCCGTTTATCAGCGACTGCGATATTGATGTGTTACTCGGCTACACCGAGTTTTTTACCCAAGTCGCTCTCGACAATGTAGCACCCGGTAAATTTGTCGATGTTAACTGCTCCGACCGCAGCGAACAGTTGCCCATTGTGGTGCTTGACCAATTTGGCTTACCCGCTTTTGTCGACCCTATTACCAGCAAATCACCGGATACCGGCATCCCATACCTGGTATCGTCTGTTGAAGTCGCTGCCGTTAATATCAATGAAATCGGTTTTTCACTGTCGCAGAAATTCAGCTTTGCAGACTTCGCGGTTTCTGTCGGCGTTACTCCGAAGTACATGAGCATCACCAGTTTTTACACCAACCCCACTATTCAGCAAATTGACGACGGGGATTTTGACCTGCTCGATGCACTGCGCAGCAATAGCCGACAACATAATGCCGTGAACTTGGATGCGGGCATTGCGATGAACTTCCTGCAAGACCAATCTATCACCTTAGGAATGGTGATAAAAAACCTGATTCAGCAAAGCTTCAATACAGCCCGGTTCGAACGCCCGGACGGTTCAAGCACACGCACACGATACAACCTCAACACGCAAGTCCGTATGGGCTTCGCATGGCGCTCGCATTTTGGTTTAACCATTTCTTCAGATATCGATCTGACTGATAACAAACCCTATTTCACCGGTGTTTCGACGCAATATTTTGGCATCGGAGGGGAATACAGTATCGGCAAAGTACTCGATCTTCGCCTCGGAGGCCGCACCAACTTTTCGAATACCAACGACAGTGTTGTTACTGCCGGATTTGGCCTCAATATCGTCGTCGTTCGGCTTGATTTAGCGGCTGAATACGGTGATAACAATATCGGGTTCGCAGCGCAAATAGGAATGAATTTTCGATAGTCTTTTGTCAACGTTGGCAGCCAGCTATAATCGCCACCGCAAAATCGCTCACGCACTATAAGCAACACACCTAGAGGCTCGACACATCATGCAAATTTTGGTGGTTGGTGCCGGATGTATCGGCCTGTATATCGCACAAAAACTCGTCCGGTCACAACCGGACTGGCAGATCACACTAAAAGCCCGTGCTACTGGCAACACCTCAACTGATTTACCTAGCAGCCCATCAAGTGCAATCCCAGCGAACAGCAGTGAACGCGATACACGTAAACAATACATCGCTAAACTCTGTCGCCAGAGCGGCATACAGTTGATTAGCGATTACACGTCGCATCAAAATCAGTCTGTGGATGCAGTGATACTTGCGACAAAATCTGACGATGCGCCCACCGCCGCTCGCGATCTGCATAACGCCGGTATCACAAGCCCGCATACGTTGATTCTCTACAACGGTATTATCGACCCGCTCGACCCACCGCTACCTGGCCAAATTTCACGCGCGATTACACCGGCTGGATACGCATTCGACGCATCACGCGCCGACGGCTTGCGTGTCGTCAATGGAGAGGCCGCTTGGCGTATTGCCGCCACGCCCGATGCTGCGAAGTTTTGGCAAAATATACTCACATCGGCCGATCAAGCAGCAGACATTGCCCCATCGAACCGTGCTTTTGTATTGCGAAAATACCTCATCAATACTGCCGTTAACCCGCTAACCGCGATTTACCAGCGCAAGGTTGACGAGTTAATGGACGACCCAGCAACGCACCAGCGAATTACTCAACTGCTGGCTGAGACCATCGCTATTCTGCAAAAGGACCCTCGTTTTTCAGAAACGATGGCGCTACTCCCAAGTGATGATCGGTTGATTCAGGAATCGCTCGATTTCATCAACACCTATCGGGGCCACTACACCAGCACCTACCATGCATTTGTTGCCGGCGACCCGGTTGAGATACAGAGTCTCACCGGATACGCCTGTCGATCTGCTGCGCTGTCAGGCGCAATATGCGATAAAAACAGGCAGGTACAAACAGATATCTCAGCAGCTCTCGAACGCAGAGATGAATCCGCAATCGCCGTCTCCCTTTAGATACTCGCGCATTAGATACCCGCCCATTACCAATCGTAATCTCGATTTCAAACATGGGAAGTTACGCAGAATTTTTTGCCTGTGCCAATATTGTTGGTTTATCAACAGGCTTGACATACACCAGACATATTGGTGTTGTTATACCCTGATAAACAACCAACTTTGACGTAATAACCTCTTTAATCTCGGAAAGGAACTCCCATGAAAATCACGCGAACAGCGCAACAGCTGCTTGCGCCAGCGATTCTGCTGGCCCTCGTTAGCGCTTGCTCGAAATCAGAACCACCAGCGACCGAATCCCCTAAACCGCCAGCGACGAACTACTCAATGTTTGGCGAATACCAACCACTCGAGAAATGGTCTGGCTGGTGCGGCTCAGCCATCGACGACGACACGTGTAAAAAACCACTACAAGATGCCGTCGGCAATCAAACGCCAAACAGCCGCCCCACCGTTCGTAATCATGCTTGGGGTTTATGGGCCGGCATTATTAAACCGATTGAAAATGGAAAAAATGACGTCGTCAGTTACACCACAACACAATTCGGCACCAAAGGCTGCTGGAATAAACTCGGCGACGAAACAACCTGCTCCGGTAACTACCCCATTTGGATGACTTGGCCAAACACCGGCAAACCCATGGCGTCGGTAGATCAACCAAGTGACACCCCCACACCCGGCAGTTTGTTGCAAATTAACAAACGTTTTGTCGACACTAACGTCGCTCACGGTGCATTGCTGAATGGCGGTAACCGCCTGCTAGGGATGGACAAAACTGCAAACTACGCCAACCCAACACAAGTACAAACCGTCAACACCACGGCATCATCGTCGAGCATCCCTAAATACGATTTGCCCGTTGCCGTCGTCATCAAAAATTGCGAGCTACCCGCCAAGCAGGCTAAAACGCTGGTCGACAACGCCAATAATTCATCAGGGTCTCAAGCGACTAAAGCCTGGAACCAACTGCAGACCGCCTGTAGCGCAAACGGCCACCCGGATGTTATATGTGCGGATAGCCAAGGCGTCTGTGACGGTTCTACCTTCGTCAATCAAGGCGATGTCATGATCGCCTCTGAATCACTGTCTGAACAGGCATGGCAGGCAGTGCAGAGCAACGACCTGTACGACTCAAAAACACTCAAGAAATTCTACAAAAATAAAGACACCGATGCCGTCAGCACCGTGTTGCCGGATACATTCATTTCAACAAAACACATGTTCTGGCCTGTTAAAGGCTGTAAACCGGGAGTAAAAGTCGGCGAAGCCGGCTGCCGTATTCGCTATGGTGCACTGCCGGCTTGGATTCCATCTGAATGGATTTCAATCAACTATGCGACAGATTCTGCCTACCGCGGCTATGAAACCTGGGACAAAGTCGTCGCCATCGATACCTGCGGTGAAGATTGCCCCGACAGCCTCTATGCAGAGCTTACACTCACGCACGTAAAAAATGCCGCGCCGATCACTACCCATAACCCCAAGGTGTTTCCAGCGGATGCGTTCGTGCACATTCAAGTATCCGAAGAAGCCTTGCAAACCGGCTTTACCGAAACCGATAGAGCCTTACTAGACCAAGCCACTATCTGGGCCTATGGCGATAAATCCGGTGGTTTTGAAGCGGGCGATTTTCTGGTGGTTGCGGCGATGCATATCAATACCAAAGAAATCGATAGCTGGGCATTTCAATCCGTATGGTGGAGCCCAATGGACGACACCCTCGATGATTGCCCCGTGCAAAATGTCAAAAATTGTTTCGGCCAGAGTGATGCGTATGGTGCCAAAGCTAAATATTCAGGGCTCTCGCCGGATAAAATCAAACGTCTGGATGACCACGTTGGCAGCAAATGGCGTGACTACTACGTACTCACCGACAGTTATGGCATTCAGTATGAAATTAACGGATCGGAAGCCAGTGCGGTACAGTACTTCAACGATACGCCACCAGCGTGGGCAAACCAGCGCCCTGATGGCCATAAAGTTGGTCAACTCCCCGTGTCCATGAATGTCTATATCGAACCGGTGATACATCCGTTGGGCACCAACTGCCAAAACTGCCACCGTCGCGCTGGCATTATCAGCGCCGGAGCCAGCACCCCCAAAAGCTACCAGCAAGGTATTGGAGCAACCAACTATCAAACCGCACAATGCCCGAGTTTACTAGCGGATTACAACACCGCCGGTGCGGACCCATGCATGAACAAACCCTGGGTCAACAACAGTAACAGCTGGCAATCTGCTGACGTAGCCAACCAGTGTAAGCCAGACCCATCGCGCGGTGTTCTCTGTGATGGCAAAAATGCGTACCCCATCGTCAATACCGATACCACTTGGTTTATCGCAGATGGTCATATCCAGCAAGCGGCAGATACCGAAAAATAACCCCGTTTGACCACCTTCATATCGATCAAAAAAGGGCGCAGAATATGCGCCCTTTTAAATCAAATGTACTTGTAACACCAGCAATACAATAAAGGGAGCCTCTAAAAACGTAGGCGGCGCAGCGCTGGCGAGGCAAAATTCGATGAAAACGGGCGGGGCCGACCCTCGGGTTTATGTGCAATAAATGACCGATTTGATTTGATTTGATTTGATTTGAATTTTAACGACGCCAGCGCAAGCAAGATAGTTTTTAGAGGTTCCCTAAACTCTAACCATCACTCTTCGCTGTCGATTGTGTAGCTTCGATATGATCGCGCACAAAATCCGGCGCAACAGCGCCCTCAATATTGTCTAGACNCCATTTTGTTAGCGACAACAAAATCGGCTTCAACGCCCACCCAACAGACGTCAACGTATATCGATACCGAACGGGTCGTTCTTGGTACGGTGTTTTTTCGATCAGCCCCTGCCCCTGCAAACGTTTAAGGCGTGAAGCCAAGATATTGGATGGAATCGTTTCTGGTCGGCTTTGTAATTTGCTGAAGGTATCAATACCAAACATCAAGTCACGAACCAGTAAAAGGCTCCACTTATCACCAATAATATCGAGCGCGCTGGCCAGTGCACAATTAGACCGAAACGCCTCAAGGTCGGCACTCTGCAATGGTAGTGCGGTCCGCTCCTTGGTCTTTTTTACCTGTTGTGACGCTGTCGCGTTGTCTGTTTTTTTCACAATACTCGCCTTCGGCTTTCAGTCGACTTCTATCAAAAGAAGACACCAATGAGCGCGAAAATATCACATTACCAGTCACTTGCAAAATAAAAGTGAGTAACTTAGGATATCGTCACTTTCATTTTGAAAGTTACTTAAAGAGCAGCCAGACGCATTTACATGTATTGCGCATTGTTTCATGGTAGATACTACGATCGAGATCCGGCAATCAGCATTGTCTGACGCCACCAATCGACCGAGTACAGAGTCAAACCATTGAACAGTTGTCGCAACAAGGAGTATTCAATGATCAAAATCTACGGTGTATGCCCCTCCCCTTTTGTGAGAAAAGCGCTTGTTTGTGCCGAGCTCAAAGGCCTGGAATATGAGCGTATTGATATCATGCCCGGAAAAATCCCGGATGATTTCAAAGCCATCAGCCCGCTGAAAAAAATTCCTGCAATAACGGATGGCGACTTCACCATTTCAGACTCGTCAGTTATCTGTGACTATCTCGAAGAAAAATACCCCCAAATCGCGACAGCGCCTTCCAATCCTGAAGACAAAGCCCGCGCGCGTTGGTTAGAAGAATTTGCCGACACTAAACTGGCTGAAACCGCCACCAATATATTCTTTGAACGCATTTTGCGTGGTGTCGTAATGGGCCATGAACCCAACGAAGAACGGGTGACAAATATCGTCGACGAATTACTGCCTGAACGCCTCGATTATCTCGAAACCATCCTGCCAGCATCTGGCTTTATGTTCGGCGACGATCTGTTCACAGTCGACGTTGCTCTGACAACACACTTCATCAATGCCTCTTATGCCGGTTACGCCATCGACAAGAGTCGCTGGCCGGTGACGGCAGCCTACTACAACCGTGTTATCGAACACCCGGCGTTACAAAAACGCTTTGATGAAGAAATCGCTATGATGGGTACAAAACCAAAAGCAGCTTAGATTGAAGATCCATTGCTAAAAGCTCTTTGTTAGACAACCGACAGTGGGGCGATGAATCGGTGCTACCACCTTCAGTTTCGCCTCTGTTAGTTCTCGATACATTGTGAGTTTCATGTCGAGCGGCTGATACTAGCCCACCCAAAGCCCGCCATAACGATCAACAGAGAACGACTAACAGCCAGCCGATATCTTCTTATCGACTGGCTGTTGCCCTCAGCTATGCTTCAGCGAAGCTTGGACTAAGCATCAACTACACTGGTTCTTTATGCAGTGCATGCTCCTTTTCCTGTTCACTGCTCGCCAAAGTGACCGCAGATTGCAACGCACTAGCGGCTGTATTCAGAGCCCCTGCTGCATTACCACCAAACCCAGCCATAGACTGCTGCAGATTGTTAAACTGCGGCTCCTGAACTTCATTTGCAGCTGCCACATGCGTATCACTTTCAGAGGCAATGAACTTGTCTGCTAACATACCGGCAGAGGCGATGGAGCCATCTTTGTCAGATAGAATCATACGTGCTGAATCTGTATTTGCATCCGCGTTAATCGCCAACTGTGCCCGATGAAGATAAACATCATCAATCGACAACACGCCTGTACCATCTTTGGAATCCGGGAATTGCACTGCCAAGCTGGCATTCAGATCAGCAAGGCTCAGCGTCAGATCCCCATCAGTTACGATCTGCAGATCTTTCGGTGCATGTTCACCAGCGCCGCCTTTGATCACCAATCGATGCCCGGTATCTTGATTCAGCATCGTTAAGTCGTCACCGGTGCGGGCGAGTTCAACGGGTTGTGCTAACCAGTCCTGACTCACATGAATCGTGCCGCTGCCACCATTCGCTGACGCCGAGATTGAGCCAGTATCCACTGTGATCTGCGAATAGCTATCAAGCACTTGCGGCGTTAATGCTAAATCAAAATCCGCCCCCGCCGGAGATACCACAAGATGTCTGGCGTTATCCAGCAACGGAATGTTCAACAGTGCAGAAGCATCCCCGCCCACTAAACCCAACGCATGCGTTTGGCCGTCATCCAGCAACGCTGCGATATCGAAATCACCGATCGCCTCAGACGTACCATCAAAGCTCACTTGGTAGAGTGTATCTCTGTGCGTCTGGGCGTTTGTTTGAGCAACAAATGCCGTATGATTTTCATGGTTATATCCCAAGAAACGACTACCGGAACCTACCTGTGGAGGTTTGATTTCAACACCACCATCTGACAAATACCAGCCGACTACTTGCTGCTGAGCACCAAACACTTCAAGCACACCCGGTAGATGCTGATCCGCTACAAACTTGCTTCCAGCATCAAGCCATGCCTGAGTAACACCGCTAATCGATAGGGTATTATCATGAATGCCATAAACGACACCTTCAGCCGAAAACACAGCCAGGCCGTTACTGGTCGACACCGCCGTTTCAAGGGGTTTATCCGCCAATATGGGGTGGGCTTCTGGTAAGCTATTTTGATCAGGTTGATCAAGCAATGAAACAGCAGCCCCACCAATCGGTGCAGACAAGGCAATTGAATGAGCACTATCACCCTCCGGCGCACTGATATGGAGATTGTCAGCACTAAAGAAGTCAGTACCTACACCCTCGCCTTCGGCATAAACATACAGATAGCTATCATTCGGTAGCGATACTCGCGCATAGGCTTGAGGATTACCTGCACTATCGACGCGAGACGCCGAAAAGCCGGTTTCAATGGAAACGTCATTGATATCGGTGATTCCCCAACGGCTCAGATCAATCGCGTCTCGATCACCACTAAAGTCATCAATAACGATATTCACCGCCTGATCGGATGACGCAACCACAAAGAGATCTGCGCCACTTGTACCGGATGCCACTTGTGAAACTTTGCCAACACTGTCACCCAGTTGATCTGCACTCACTAACGCTTGGCGATAGAGCCGATGGGTTTTGTCATCAAAGAGCCACGCCGTCTCACGATCGTCATCAAAACGCACTAAACGAACCTGCTCAGCATCTGCAACATGGCTCACCAGCACACCACCACTGAGTGGGTCATACCAGGATTTTTGATGATTAACGTCGCTACTGCCTGGGCCTGCAAAGTTCTCACGCGATAGTGTTTTTCCATCAATAACAATCTTAAGATTCGATGGCCCATCCATATCAAAATACAATGCATCCAGCTGATAGTAACCATCACTATCAGCGGTGAATTTTCCATGCCCTGCCGAGGATTTCCAAACGTCATCAGAGAACACCGTATCGCCACCGACCCGCAGCCGAATACCATCATCGTGTGTCACATCAAACGTGTGTTCACCCGCCTTCAGATAAATCTCACCGTTGATCATGTGCACTGCATTGTCGTGAACATGGCTACCGTCGGCCCCCTTATCCAACGTTGCATTGTTATGTAAAAACGCCGTTGTGGTTTGCTGGCCGCCGGATTCACCGAAATCGAGGGTATCGATCTGATAGTGCTGCCCGGCTGTACCTTTAACCACAGCCTCTGCTTGCGCCAGTGACGCCAACTTAGACGATGAGTAATGCACTTCACCTTCGAGATGGAACTGCTGTGAATCAAAATACTTATCGGTCATCCCTCCCAGTAAAACCGGGGGTGCATAGGTGAGACCCAGCTCAGACTGCAATGCCACCGCACGCGGGTCACCGTAGTATTCTTGTAAGGTCGATAACCAATTATCATTTGATGCCATCCATCGATTGGAAACACTCACCAGTGATTGTTGACCGCTGGGAGTCACCAACCAACTAACGCCGGATTCATCCTGAGCGAGAACACCTGCGCCCACATTCAAAATCGAGCGGATTGGCGACTCGCCCTCACCACCTAATGCGGATAAATGCATCTGCCTAGCCGACGCACCGCTGGAGGACTGGGTATAAAGCTGATGGGTCTTGGCATCAAAATAAATGTAACCGGAGCCAACATCACCAGCCCCAACAGCCGGCTTGAATTTACCACCTTTCGTTAAGGTGGCACCAGCTCTACCGCCGCCAGATACCAATACTAAGCCAGCATCTGCAATCGCTGGAGCCAGGACTTTGCCAGTATCCGTCACTACATACACAGGCGCGGCAACTGCAGTCGCATTGCCATTCCAAAAGTCAGCAATATGGCTGTTTTTGCCTTTACTTGTGGCGAAATCCAACACATTGATTTGGTATGAAAGCACACCATCAGGGTGGCTTTCCATCTGCGTATAGGCACCATTGATGTCGTGAACGCTCGCAGGAACCGACCAAGTCCGCCCCAATAAAAACTGACTATCAGGACCACTAAAATGCTCTCGATCAAGCGATTCACCATCGACAGCAATACCCAGTTTTGCGGCACCGGTCGTATCAAGATACAGCGCGTGAAAATCGTAATAACCCTCTTGATCAGCAGTAAAGTGCACCACCGACGGTTTGCCTTTGTCATCACCACTAGTGTTGATAATATCGCCGCCGCCAAGACCAACACGCAGGCCGCCGCTATGGCTTATCGAAAAAGTATGCTCACCGGCAGAAAGATAAATGTTGCCATCAATGAAGTGACCCGAATGTTGGGGGGCGACATCCTCAGGCAAAGAACGCTGAGTAATACGTAAGTTGGGGGATAAACGCACATCGGTCCAGAAGTATTTAGCCAACTCCGACGGCCGTATTGTAGTGCTGGTTAATGCATTACGACGCATTTCGGCAACAAAGCCCGCATCACCGATAATGCTATCCAGCACCATGGATTTACCGTCATTGTGAAACAGAAAGTCCGTCTTTTGGCCACTATCCAGCGTCTGCCGAATGCGCGTAACCATCACGCCGTTTTCTTCCGCTGCGCCCAGTACAATCACCTCACCGCGCAACCCTGGCAACGCATAATCGGCCAGTTTTTTGTGCGATGCAGCATCCACAATGTTGAGTTTGCGATCGCCAGCACTGAAGAAGGCAACGCGGCTGTGATCCGCCCCACCGTCCGTTTGCAAAAAGCCGATCAACCTCGCGTTGATGTTGCCAGATTCGTATAACACCTGACTACTACCTTGCTCAAAATACGCTTGGGTATACACACGGCCATCAGCACCGTGATAGTGATTGATGGTAGTAAATTCATCGGTGCGCCCTCTCGCTTTGAGGTCTTTCAAATGAGCCATCAGATTCGGCCGCACCAGGTGTGTGGTTTTGCCATCGGACCCCACTGTCTCTCCATTAACATAAACAGCAATGCCACGATTGTGAGAGAAATCAGCGGAGTAAACATCGCCGTCTTCCGTATTAATCAATACATTGGCATTTTGCAGGTCTCCAAACTGCGTTTTGGAACTCCCGGACCAAACGGCGTTGTTGCTCACCGCGAAGTCTTTTGAATCCAGATTCGACATCGACAGAATCCACGTGCTTTTCTCTTCTGAATGCACATAGAGCTCGGCATGATCATTAACGGCAATCGTGTAATTCCCGCCGTGGCCATGAAGGTTATGGAAGGTTTTACCGATATAGGCTTGAGGAATATCCGGAATCACAACCACACGATCAGACGCATCCAGATTGATTTCGACATTGGTACGCTGATAGTCAAACTTCACTTTATCGATCGTGTACTCGCTGGGGAAGATGTAAAAGTCGTAGTCAAACTTGCCATCATTCTCCAAACGGCGGATCACATCAAACCCGGTATCATGACGAGTCGTTGATCCTGGCAAGGTATTCCAACTATAAGAGATCGTCGACGTGCGCGGTGCGATGGGTGCAATAAAGATTTTGGCATTCTGCACCTGAGCGGCGAGTTTGTTATCTGCTTTGTAACCGATTTTATCGCGAACATTAATCGCTTGATTCTCGTCCCGAACCAATGTTGGGAAATCACCTGACCAGAAGAAGTAATTTTGTTTACCGCTGCCGGTGGAACCATGGTGAGTACGGTAGATTTTGTGAGTCCCAAAGTGGACTTTTCCAGAAACAAAATCAACGTTATCAACAATGCCCTGACCAACCGGTTTGGCGATGCCCTTCTTCGCATCGTAAACAAAACCGCCATGCCGGTAGGTATTGTCAATCTCATTAAAAAATTTACCCACCGCCTGCGCATTTTCTGCAACCCGACTGTACGCCTGCACCAACGCAGTAATACCGATTCCCAACCCAGCAAAGATAACACCAGCGCCACCAATCAAGGTACCTGCAGTTGCAGCCGTTGCTGCCACAGCAGTTGCCTCAGCAGCCGTGGCTGCCAAGCTGGTAATACCCAAGCCAACGGAAGTGCTACCCAATAATACGCCGGCTGAATCGAAGGCCAGCTGGGTACCGATAATTGCCTTTTCTGAATCCGTTTGTGCTTGAGTAAGCTCGTAGATATCCAAGCCAGCACTGGCTAACCCGGCTAACACATCAATACCACCGAAGCCGATCGATGCCGCTGCAGATACCGCTTTACTGGCTGCACTGGCCTCCTTAACCACAGTTCGGCCGATACTGATGCCTTCTTTCACTAACTTAAATAACTCAAAGCCATCGATAGCAAGGCCATAGGCAGTTTGCGCAAGGTTCAGATACTCGTGCGCGCGCAGCACAGTAGCTAGTTGTGAACTCTCGGTTTCATTGGCCAAGCGCTGACGCTCAAAGAACCCGATCAACGCATGCACAGCAAACGCGGCATTAAGCCCATTGATACCGTCAACATCCGCGATATCTTCTCTGCGCACAAGCGCACCTGAAGTATCGGGTTTGTAAGCTTTTAACACCGCTGCATCATTGTGATCAATAAACTCGCGTACCCGATAAATATCAGCACTTTCGGTAACCAACGTTCGAGACGTCGCCTCATCATCGGCAGAATTCACAAAACGAACCTGATACGATCCATTGTCGAGCTTCTCGGTTGATGACAATATCGGCACCCAATCACCCGAGAGGTTGTTCTTTTTACGCAAGCCGTTAATGGTGCTGAGGAAATTCGCACCCAACTCACGCGCCGTAAACTCGCTGCGCAACCGCCCAACGAAACTGTCCTCGGGAACCAGAGGCTCCAATACGTTGAAGTTGTCATGAGGGGTGTAACCGCCCGGATCAAGAAAATCAGCAAAATCACTGAACCCGAGATCCGTGTTAAACGGTTTATCGACATTGCTGATCAGCGTTTCGAGGCTTCGCTCACGCAAGCGACCATCGAGTACCTTCTGGAAGTAATCCTGAGACTTCGCCGGCAGCAGTGCTTTACCATCATCAAAATACCCGGTCAGTGTGTTGATGGTGTCATCATCCAATACCTGCGAGTATTTGATGCTGCTTTCGGCCAGGTTATCGTAGGAGTTCAGAATAGCAGTGGTCCAGTTCAACGCGACCTGATCGAAGTCTGCCGGATTAGCAAACGAATTGCGGTACTTCTCCAAAACCTTGATGGAGTTTTGTATCGATTCTGCGATCGATTGGCGCTGTGCAGGCAAATCCCCGGCAAAATCCAGTTGCACCAGCAACCCCGCTCCTAATATATGGCGCAGAGTATCAGCGCTGTCCGCAGGGTTTAACTGCGCATTGGCTGAACCAAGATATCGATCCAACATTTTGTCGGCATAGAAATTTTTGAATCCGCCTTCAGCCAACAACTGATTCGCTGACGACGGAGAATCGGTCATTAATCGGAACAGGGCTTCTGGAGTCACTAACTTCAACAACTGGTTATTGAGTGTATCGGTGAAGCGGGCTTTATCGTGAAACTTTGATAACAACTCTCCAATCTGAGCACTCTTTGCCCCATCGAATTGACCAATCAGATCGGTTGTCAGCTCATCAGTCAGTTCAAAGATAACAGCAGGTGTCGCTTCGATGGCATTGCCAGAGGCAACATCCAACCCTAACGCCCGAGCAGTGTCTATCAGTACTTTTTGCTGCTCATGAATCGCGCTGATGCCTGCTTTAAGCAGCTCTACATTCCGTTCAACCTGCAAACGTACATTCGGATCACTCACAACGTCTGAGTTAATTTTCTCGACCTGGGTCAACACATCTGCAGCAGGCTTGCCGCTCAATGAAGTATCCCCTGTCAACCGCGCAAGTTCGTCGATCGCCAATGTTGTCATGTTCAGATAACGATGGAAGATATCCGACTGCTGCTTCAATGCCAGCGGTGCACTAAACTCCGGAAATGCACGAAAAACTAGCGGTGCATCTTCTGGTGCGACATCCAATATTTTGCGAATAAACAGCTCAGGCTTGTTGCCAAATGTCAGTGAAATTGCATCCATAACGTTGGACAGATTAATATCCAACCGACCCGAAGTATCGTTCCGGGCACCAATGATTAAACTGGAGGTATCCGCCACAAATGCGGTAAAGGCTCGTTTCATTGCCGGTGCAGCCAGAACCTCCTCGGGCAATATGGAATAATTCAGCAACTTAACCGCGAGCATGTCACCTAACGCTTTAGGCCGACCTTCAAGAGAGGTTAACGCCTGATAGAATCTGACAGATTCCGAAATAGTATCGACATTGACATCGAGTTCGCCGCGGCGCAGCCACGTTAACCGTTCAACCATCTCCTCTTTAAAACGAAACGCCGGATACCCTTCCTCCGTGGGCAAAAACAGGATATCACCGTCATCCAACGCTACGCGTTTAAGCCCCTTCGGCGCGGTATCCGGATCGAACACAGGCAAATTCAGCTTTTCGCCCGACTCCGTCACATAATTAAATTGATCGGCCGTGCGCTGCAGTACGCCGATGGTATCAACCTGCACCGCAATCTGATCAAGTAACGTCGAGGCTGGCAGCCCATCGCGTGATAATGACGCCAATGTATCAGGCACTGAATCGACCAATTTGTCGTACAAGTCGGCAGGCTTGCCATCAGGGCCTGCTGCTAAATTCAGCAAGCGGCGAAAGTCTGCCGGACTGCCGATATCGGTATCTGTAATCGCATCACTCAAACCGAGTTTGTCGGCAAATACACGTAGCGCTTTAACATGACCATCTGACTGGGTACCCGAAACAATGCCTTCGGGGCGATCTAAAGCCGATAAATCGAATGTTCTTTCGGCGACTAAATCGTCAATCCCAGCCGCCGTCTCCAGCGTTTCTCGCAGGGTTTGAGGATTCAGATCATAGTGATCAAACAACAATTGATTGTACTGCGCGAGAATCTCAAGCTTTATGCGCTTATCAAAATCCGCTAAGCCGGTCAGCCCTTGTGGAATCTGCTGCCCGACGGCCGCAGCACCACCAAAGACTACAGCCAAAGCATGGCTTGCCGCTGCTTCGCCTGCAGCACCGGTTAAATGGCCCGCTGCGGCCATCTCCGAAGTCACCCGGTTATAGGTCACAAAAGTCGCCGCTTCGGTGAGCCGTGGTAAGTCTTTTTCAAGAATCGCATAACGCGTGGTTAACTCATCCGCAATAGCAGAACGGTTTTCTGGTGTGATATTGTTATTGATGTTGGGGTCATCCAGCGCACCATCCAATACTCTCAACCGCTGGTATTCCTCCTGCACCTGATTCAGGTAATGAAAGACCTGGTAAAGATTACTGAAATACACTGCCGAATCCGGCAGCAAGATATGCTGCAATCGCTCTTGAATTAACGAATCTGGAATACGAAACGAGCGACTAGCACTCGTACGATGAGTCGATTCATCCGCATCAACCGGATAAAAGAGCTCGGCAGGTAGGCCCCTCGCCTCGCTATAGGTCGTTTCACTGATCCAACCGGCGGGGGTTTCCAGTGGCTTATCAATAAAGGGTGTCTCGCCAACAAATCGAGTTCCCCCAGCGATACGTTCGTCAAACCCGTTTGTCCAACCAAATTGCTTTTCGCCATCCAAATGCAAGCGACGTACCGGAATATCATTGGCATCATATTCTAAGTAACGGCTCTGACTGATCACATGCCAAAGCTCGTGATACACCACAACCAAGTTTTGAGCACTCGCATCACCATTGCCCAACGTGAGGTGGCCGATGATATCGGGTTTAGACTGGTTTTGAGAACGACGATCCAGATAGCTGGTAACGCCCTGAATACCGGTTTCAGCCGTTTCATGCGTACTTGTACTGGCTTGATCAATGCCAAATACAAAGCCTCCGGTATCTAGCTGATAAACATCATTGATCAGGTCACTGTTATTGTTTGATACCGTTGCAGCCGTGTTCAACTGACGTGCAAACAAGCCCTGTTCCGGCGAATTCGGATCAAGACCTAGCGCCAGAATATCGAGATTCTTTTGTATTTGGGTGTTTTGTGCCGCAACCCGCTGCTCATAAGGTAAGTTGGCATCAACCTCAACACCGATAAGTACCCCGGGAATGTTACTTTTTACGACGCTACCGTAGGTATCCGACACATCTTCCGCGCTAAGGCCTGATACCCGGTCAAACACCTCTCCCAGAGCCAATGGCTTAAAGTTAGGATCCTGCAAACGCTCAAGCTGCATCGCCGTACTTAAACCTTCAGCCCAAGGAATACGCAATGCATCACCGTCAATGACCCCCTTTGATACCTCGGCGAAGTATTGATCGAATTTACCCAGTCGGGAAAACACGTCATGGGTTACTGCATTCACACGCACGTTGCCGTTATCGAGCGCAGCTTGGATTTTCTCAAGCTTCACGCGATCTTGATGACTAAAACCGAATTCTGATTTAAACCGTTCTACTTGAAAATCATCCCCGTCGATATTGTCGCGGTAATAGTCGAGTGCACTGCCAATGGCTTGCGACAACGAGGCCGCGTTTTCAGATTCAATATGCCCAGGAATATTGGTCGATGCCGTTTGTTGATCGATATCCAGGTTAAGCTTATGACCAACAATGGATTCAATGGATTCACGGTATTGCTCCAATCGCCCGACTAGGCCGGTATCGTAATAGCCTGTGGCCTTACTAAGGTCGACCTCTGCCGCAAACCGCAAAGCCGGCCCGTCGAATGTCGTTTGCAGCTGGCTCACTTTTTCCAGCCACGGCAAGCTCACCGTATTCAAATTCGGATCACGGAACACTTTCACAGCATCAATCAATTCACCGAGATAAGATGTCACGTAATCGCCGTAAGACACAGACGGTTTAGTCGCGCCGGCATCACCAAACAAACGTAACTGCGTCTCATCGCTGACGCGATTAACCGCCGGTAAATGGTAGGGTTTTTCGATAACAGCAGGTTTATCGTGACGGCAAATATGCCACTCGATTAGGTCATAGCCAGATTCATTGTCGAGTGATTCAGCAAGCGAACTGAGGCTGTGCCTGTCGTCTTTCAATAAAATGACATCAAAATCCCGCTCATGCACATTAATGCCAGATTGCTGCAAATAGCTGGGTTCCAACGGATAAATACGGTAATCCGCCGACGATTCGCCCGCAAGCACGACATCAAAGCGAGCAAACTCCTCCTGCCATTGAATGTAATGCGAGATCGATGAAAGCAGCGGTCGGTCTGCTGGCGCCAAAAAGCTGAACGCTGCACGAGTCGCATTAACAAATTTCGGAAGTGCATTGTCTTTACCCCCATGTGCGAACACAACGGCATGGGTTGCTGCCGTTGCCGATGACGTTGAGGGTATGATCCAATAGCCATCTCCCTTCTGCGCGTTATATTTTTGTGATAATTTTCCAGCTGGATTTGTTACATTATCAGCGCTTTCCATTCTCATAACAGCCTCATGATTTTCAACGAAATAGGTAAATACAAATTCGTTACAGCAAAATAGTAATTGGTGTTTTTTCAATTTTTGATAACAATTTCATCCGCTTTTCAGCTAACGATATAACTATAGATTTTTTGATATTAAACATATCAACCGCCCTATTTCACTAAAGAAACCCTTCCGTTTAAAAAGTTCAAACACATGCAACTATTGCTCAAAAAACATCACAAAGGTTCAACACGGGTAGGGTGAAGTGGTAAATTTGCTCCCAACAAAGACATGCACTGCAAGGCACTGGAGCAACATACATGTTGGATGGTTTACGAAAACACCTAGGCGTCGCCGTCGAGGCCTGGAAATCAGTTTCTGCTGAGAAAAACGAACCAACCATAAACCCTGAATTCTTGCCCGCAGCGCTAGAGATCGCAGAAAGTCCCGCTTCCAAGGGAAGTCGGTACTTCATGTGGGCAATCATTGCCATCTTTACCTGCGTTATCGGTTGGGCGTTTTTGGGTAAGGTTGATGTGGTTGTGGTTGCCCCCGGCAAGCTCATCCCCGAAGGACGAGTAAAAACCATTCAGGCAAGTTCGGAAGGTATTGTGGAGCAAATATTCGTCCACAATGGCGACCATGTGAACAAGGGCGATGTACTGTTTGAACTCAACAGTATTGAATCCGAGTCATCGGTTGATCAGGCTCAGGCTCGCCTGTTGGCATCCGCAATTGATCAAAACCACTGGTCATCGATATTTACATTTATCGACACAGGTAAAATGAATATTACCTATCCAGAAAGCGCCAGTAGCCAACAGCGAATAAATTTGGAAAACCAAGTTAACGGTGATATCACAAGCTACCAATACAAGGTTGAGCATCTAAAAAAACAAGCTATCGAAAGTATGTCAGAAAAAATTGTCGTCGAAAGTCAGTTGGCACAAACGATGAAATCCTTACCCATTCTCAAGGATAAACTCGACATATATGAATCACTCAAAGCCAAGGGTGTATCCACCGATATCGACTACTACGACATCAAGCGCCAATATATCAGTCAATCCGAAGAGGTGAATGTTCAGCGCTCACAAATTAATAAAGCGGTGGCCGCGCACGATGCGGTACAAACGGAGATCCTTCAAACCCAAGCAGATTTTCGCTCACATGTACTCGATATGCTCAACAAGGCCAGTAATGAAGTGTTGGTACGCCAAGAAGATCTCGTCAAAGCCAGCGAACGCGATCATGAACATCATATCCGCGCGCCCGTTTCAGGCACCGTTGAACAATCCCAGCTGACCACGATCGGCGGTGTCGTTAAAGGCGCGGAGCCTCTCATGGTTGTTGTTCCCGACAACGTGGATTTAGTGTTCGAAGGCAAAATTCGAAATCAAGATATTGGTTATATCCGCCACAAACAGGATGTTGAGATTAAACTCAACGCCTTCCCATATACCCGCTTTGGCGTGATTAACGGCAAGCTGACTGAAGTAAGCCACGATGCCGTTGAAGACAAAAAAGAAGGCCTCGTGTTTACCAGCCTTTCGCACCTAGAGCGCCAGACTATGCAAATTAACGGCACCGACGTTCGGCTCACCCCCGGCATGGATGGCACCATCGAAATAAAAACCGGCAAACGACGCATTATCGAGTACTTCCTATCACCACTGCTTGAAGTCTCCGATGAGAGCTTTAAAGAACGCTGACGTCTTTGCGCAAAATGCCGACTACCGCAGCCCATAAACGTTACGCCTCGTCATCGAACACCCGAAAGGTCTGAATTACTGATGCAAAATGTTCATCAAAGCCAAGCGACTCCACAAAACGGCGCGCCAACCTCTGACGCCGAACAACAAAGCTCTCAAGCAGAGACACAACAGGGCTACCAAGAGCCGCAAGAAACCGACAGCGGTATGTTGTGCTTTACCCTGATGCTGAAGTTTTTACGCCTGCCAGCATCCGCAGAACAACTGCGCCACAACCTCGGCAAAGGCAATGCAGCGCTCACCGAACAAGATATGCTGGTGATGGCCAAGCGCTTGAAAGTCAAAGCACACACAACCGCAGCTAAAACCGAAAAACTGCACCGCTACCCACTACCCGCCATCGCCTGTGGCAAGGACGGCCAGTTTTTTATTGTTGCCAAAGCAACCGATGACAAAGTGCTGATACAGCGCCCCGATAGCGCTACGCCAAACGAACTCACTCTCGAAGAGCTAGAACAATGCTGGAATGGCACACTGCTATTCATGACCAGCCGCAGCCAAATACCCGGTACCGGCAAGGGTTTCGATATCACTTGGTTTATCCCGGCCTTGATGAAATACCGAAAACTCCTCGGTGAAGTACTCGTCGCCGCGTTCATTATGCAGTTGTTTGCTTTGGTCACCCCGCTGTTCTTTCAAGTGGTGATCGACAAGGTATTGGTGCATAAAAGCTTAAGCACGCTGCAAGTGATGGTGCTTGGCCTTGCATTAATTTCCACCTTCGACGTGATTGTCGGCGGGATACGTACCTATCTATTTTCACATACCGCCAATCGGGTGGATGTTGAATTAGGGGCACGGCTTTTCAGGCATTTGCTGGCGTTGCCGCTGGCCTATTTTGGCAGCCGCTCTGTCGGGCAATCCGTTGCCCGTATCCGCGAGCTTGAAAACATCCGCCAGTTTTTAACCTCCTCATCCGTCACGCTGGTGATTGATACCTTCTTCACCATCATCTTTTTTATCGTCATGTATTTCTATTCGCCGCAGCTGACATTCATTGTTGCCCTATCCCTCCCGCTGTACTTGATCGTGAGCATGGTTATCACCCCAACACTGCGCAGCCGGTTGGATGAAAAATTCAAACGTAACGCTGAGAACCAGTCGTNTTTGGTTGAAAGCGTCACCGGCGTAGAAACCTTAAAAGCCATGGCGTTGGAACCACAAATGCAGCGTCAATGGGAACAAAACCTGGCTGGCTACGTAACAGCAGGCTTCCGCGCCAATATGCTCGGTAATGTCGGCGGGCAGTCTATTCAGTTGATCAACAAGCTAACCACCGTCGCCGTATTATTTTTTGGTGCGAATCTGGTTATCGCTAATCACCTAACGGTTGGCCAGCTGGTGGCATTTAACATGCTCGCTGGGCAAGTTGCCGCGCCTATCTTGCGGTTGTCGCAATTGTGGCAAGATTTTCAGCAGATGCGCATCTCGGTTGACCGCCTCGGCGATATCCTCAACACCCCAACCGAACCTCAATACTCACCCGACCGCGCCAACCCCGGCAGCGTTACGGGCCGTATCGAATTTGAAGATATCGTCTTTCGCTACCGCCCGGATGGCCCACAAATTCTGAAGAAGGTTAACCTCACCATCGAACCCGGCGAAGTGATTGGCATCGTTGGCCCGTCTGGCTCGGGAAAGAGCACTCTGGCAAAACTTGTACAGCGTTTATATGTGCCTGAAACCGGGCGAGTGATGGTTGATGGCAGCGACCTTGCCCTAGTCGACCCCGCGTGGTTACGACGTCAAATCGGTGTTGTGCTACAAGAAAATATCCTCTTCAACCGTAGCGTTAGAGAAAACATAGCACTTGCCGACCCTACTCTATCGATGGATCAGGTGATAAACGCTGCGAAGCTATCTGGCGCCCACGACTTTATTCTCAAATTACCCGAGGGCTACGACACCATGATCGAAGAGCGCGGTGCCAACTTATCCGGTGGGCAACGCCAGCGTATCGCCATCGCCAGAGCCCTAATCACCAACCCACGAATTCTTATCTTTGACGAAGCCACCAGTGCCCTTGATGCAGAATCCGAAGAAATCATTCAAAACAACTTGGCGTCGATGGCCAAGGGGCGCACCGTGATGATCATCGCTCACCGTCTTTCAGCGATTTGCAACGCAGATCGCATCATTACGGTTGAAGAAGGCAACATCATCGAAGAAGGTAACCATCAGCAGTTGCTTGCCTCTAACGGACGGTATGCACAACTTTGGCATAAACAGATGGGAGCAGCCGAACGCGCCAGCCAGACGGCCCCAATGTCTGCTGAAGAGGATGTAATTGCCACCATCTAAAACTGAAACTCGCCCGCGCAACAACCCACCTGTGGTAGCGAACCGATTCGATATCACAGGTGCTAGGCGCTACGTCACAAAAATATCTTCTTTTCGTTTAAATTAATGGTAACTTCTGCGTAACATAGTCACTCTTTTTGTTCCCAGAATCCTGTTTATCTACTCGGAAAAACACCCATCACCTACTCTGTTAATGCCCGTTAACATCTTGTTAATACAGCATTAATCCCCCGTTAACGTATCACCTGAATACCGATAGACAACCTTTTTTCGCTTCCCTGATAATCAAGTCGCCAACTATGACTAACGAATTTTCAGGGGATATCCATGCAGTTCAGAAAGACGCCACTGGCAACATTAATTACCAGCCTGACCATCGGTTTGTCGTGCACCGTTAATGCGGACACGATCCCTGACGACGATTCCGTGACCTCCGCAAAAATTCAGGATGGTTCGATCACCGCTAGCGACATCGGTACCGATGCTATAACGACTTCCGCTATTCAATCAGGTTCAGTCACGTTTGATAAACTCGCAGATGCCAGCGTATTCGGCAGCAAGATCGCAGACGGCGCAATCACCAGCACAAAAATCGCTGCGGGTGCGGTGAATGAACAAGCCATTGGCGGCGGTGCCGTCACCACCAACAAGATTGATAACAGTGCCGTTACCTCAACAAAAATCGCCAACGATGCGGTAAAAGCTAATCATATCGCCGATGCAGCTGTTGATTCGGCAGCCATTGCTAACGGCACCATCGTTTCTGAAGATATCGGCGCCGGTGAAGTTACAGCGTCTAATATTGCCGACCAAACAATCACCGCCGACCAACTAGCAACAGGTGCTGTTGAGCTGACGAACCTAGCGAGCGATGCTGTCGATTCCAGCAAAATCGTCGACAACTCGATTACCGGTGCAGATATTGCCAACCGTTCTATCACCAGCGAAGACCTTGCAATCGATGCAGTTACCTCGTCAAAAATCGCTGACGGCAGCGTCACTAAAGACGATCTGAGTACCGATATTCAAACCAAACTCGATCAGCTTGGCAGCGCATCAACCACCAACGGAGCTTCAACCGTTGCGGTAGGTTCCAACAACCAGATCACCGTAGCCGATAACGCCGATCAATCTATCGCTATCGGCTCTGATAGCAAGCTCACCGGAATCAACAACCGCTCGTTCGGCAACGACAACGACGTTAATGGTTTAAACAACGAAGTATACGGCTCAGGCAACGTTGTTCATGGCGATAACAACCAAGGCGTTTACGGCACCGGTAACTCTGTCAACGCTAACAACAACGCGATTTATGGCGACAACAACACCAATGGTGACGTTGCCAATGGCGTCAACGGTTTTGACAACACCACTGTTTTTGGCAGCAATAACAGTGTTCAAGCCGCCAATAACACTCTCGTCGGCAATGGCAACACACAAATCGCCACTGAAAATAACTTTGTAGTCGGTAACACTAACCAAGTATCCGGTGGCACAGACAACTTACTTGTTGGTAGCGATAGCCAAGTGAATGGCGCGCAATCGNCCGTTATCGGCGACAACGTGCAATCAACCGGCAATCAAACTGTCGCAGTCGGTCAAGCTGCTGTTGTTAATGGCGACCAAGCAACAGCCGTAGGCGCAGGCAGCAATGCTACAGCAGCCAATACGCTTGCTGCTGGAAGCCAAGCACAAGCAACTGCGGCACAAGCCGTTGCTGTCGGTCATCAAGCGGCTGCATCAGGCGTGCAATCTGTATCAGTGGGCAGCAATAGTAGTGCGACAGCTGAAAACGCGATGGCAATGGGCACTAACAGCTCCGCATCAAACACTGCGGCTGTNGCTTTAGGTCAAGATGCAAACGCTGCGGGCCTATCAAGCACCGCACTAGGTCAAACTGCGAACGCGGCTGGTGATAACGCGATGGCAATGGGCACTAACAGCTCCGCATCCAACACTGCGGCTATCGCTCTAGGTCAAGATGCAAACGCTGCCGGCCTATCAAGCACCGCACTGGGTCAAACTGCAAATGCTGCTGGCGATAACGCGATGGCAATGGGCACTAACAGCTCTGCATCCAACACTGCGGCTGTCGCTTTAGGTCAAGATGCAAACGCTGCCGGCCTATCAAGCACCGCACTGGGTCAAACTGCGAACGCAGCTGGCGATAACGCGATGGCAATGGGCACTAACAGCTCTGCATCCAACACAGCAGCAGTCGCTCTAGGTCAAAATGCTAACGCTGCCGGCCTATCAAGCACGGCACTGGGTCAAACTGCGAATGCTGCAGGCGACAACGCGATGGCAATGGGCACCAACAGCTCTGCATCCAACACAGCAGCAGTCGCTCTAGGTCAAAATGCTAACGCTGCGGGCCTATCAAGCACCGCACTGGGTCAAACTGCGAACGCGGCTGGTGACAACGCGATGGCAATGGGCACTAACAGCTCCGCATCCAACACTGCGGCTATCGCTTTAGGTCAAGATGCAGACGCTGCGGGCCTATCAAGCACCGCACTGGGTCAAACTGCGAACGCAGCTGGCGACAACGCAATGGCGATAGGCTCAAACAGCACCGCATCGAACACTGCAGCAGTCGCTCTGGGCCAAAGTGCGAACGCCGCTGGAATTTCTAGCACCGCCATTGGCCAAACAGCCAATGCTTCTGGAGAAAACGCGCTCGCGATCGGTAGCAACACCAACGCTAAGTCAAATCGCACCATCGCGATCGGTAACAATGCCTCAACAGGAACTACCGCCAACGGAGCAGTTGCTATTGGCAGCAATGCTGTTGCTCAAACCGCGCAAAGTGTCGCCGTCGGTGACAATGCTTCAGCAACCGGCACTAACAGCGTCGCCATTGGTGGTGATGCCAAGGTTGTTGCCAACAATAGCGTAGCGTTAGGTTTTGGGTCTGTTGCGACAGAAAACAACACAGTATCGGTCGGCTCATCATCAACCCAACGCCGAATTACCAACGTTGCCGATGGTATTCACGCCTCTGATGCTGCCACAGTCGGCCAGCTAAACACTGTCGATAAGCGTGTCGAAAATCTTGAAGAAGAAGTTCAAGACCACAGCAAGAAAGCCGCTGCCGGTATTGCAGGCGTTGCTGCATTAACCGCAGCATCTTCAGGTATGCCAAGCGCGCCAGGTAAAACGCGTTACAACTTCGGCGTTGGTGGTTACGACACACAAGCCGCAGTTTCATTCGCCGTCACTCATTGGATTGATGCTGCAGAAGATGCCCGCATCAACATCAACTTCGGTGCAGCAGCAACATCCCAATCGAAAGGCGTATTCACATTGGGCGTTGGCTTCGAACTTTAATCACTAACGAGATATAGCCATGACGAAAAAGAAACATCTCATCGCTATCGCACTGACAGGCATTGCCTGTTCAGTGCCCGTTAGCGCCAAAATGGTCGAGGTACCAGCGTATGGGCAGATTCCCTACGCTGCAAGCCTATGCACCTATGCCACAACAAGCGCGTCTCTCGGAGCCAATATCAGTGTCGGAACCGGTATTGAAGGTTCCGCAGGCGGCGGCTGGCTCGAAGCCTTGTTCGCAGACATCGAAGCCATTATTGAGGTCCCCGTCGGTGCAGAGATCGGGCAAACTGCGACTGCAGCAATCTACACCAAAAACTGTGTCAGCCTGAACGCTGACAACCAAAAAGAACTGCAAAACGGCAATTCAGATAATGCCCATTTGGTGCGCAGCGTGTACTCGCAGGTCGATATGGATAAAGTCACCCTCGGCATCATCAAAAATGCCGTGTCGTTGAATACAGCCGTAGGCACCTCACGTAGCGTTATTCAAAATTACGACATCATTGCTGAATCGCTCACTGACGCATTTGTGTCCGCTGATCCGTTAGATATGGGCCGTGCAGTATCGACCGTCAAAGACGTTGCCGAAAACAGCAAAGCCATGATCCACCCGCGGGTTTACGATACCTTAACCGGCTTCGATAAAGCCATGCAACGGCATATCGGCAACCTCGATGTTATCGGCAAATCTTGCAACGATCTGTACTCTGGTAACATCACCCACCTACCGCCTGAGCTCATCGAGCGTCTCGACTACATCTGCGAAGATTGGAAAGACATTCAAAGCCTAACAACTACCTTTGTTGGCGACCTAAACCAATCCATCGGTAAAGCCGCCGACGCAGCTAAGCAGATGACCGCATTAGTCGGCAACGCTGAAACACTAAAAGGCGTCAGCAATAGCATCGGTGTGGTCGTTGACGAAATTGACCAAACCGCCGATACCGTCGGTGATAGCGTCAACCGCCTTAACGACACCGTCGGACAAACACGTGAGCTGATTGATCGATCAACCAGCGGCGCGCAAAAAATTATCGGTGGCAGTCTCGGCACGGTTCAAGACACCGTCAACGCGGTAAATGCCAGCGCCAGCAACGCGGGCTCATCCGCCACGACCGGGTTAAACAAGCTCAATACCGAAGTACAAACCACCCTCGATATTGTTGAATCCCTATCGATTGGTTCTGTCGCCCAACTGCCTGTGAAAATTGCTCAAGAACGCCTCGAAGCAGCCGAAGAAGCAGTAGCCCAAGTGGCTGGCGAAGTCTGTGATCTAGGTATTTCAGGGCCATTCGGCTTCAGTGTCGATGTGGCTGATATTCCCGGCGTTAGCGACGTACTCGATTGTGATTAGGAGACCAATAATGATCAAACACATGTTGGCAACCGCCGCACTCGCACATGTATTCACCGCGCCGATGGCGTTTGCACAAGATGATGAACCTGAAATGGTTTATCTCGATGACACAATTCTCACGACCACACTGTGCTCGAATGTATCCACAACCATTGGTATCGGCATGGGCACAGGCGTCGACGTCTCTGCGGATATCGATGGAGGTGCCGGTTGGGGGCTTGGCTTCGTGGGCAAAATTATCGGTAGCTACACCGTCGGCAGCAGTGTTGCTGTCTCTGCTGCCAATGAATCGAATGTCGAAATCGAAGTTTGTATCGAGCAAGAAGCGCTGATCGCAATGTATCTGGGCGACAGCCTCACACCGGAGCAACAAACGCCGGTATTGATGTACCTCGGAGAAACCGTGTTCAACAACGGCGAAAGTGCAGACGACACTATCGACGGCATGCTCGTCGCCAGTTATGTATCTGGCGCACAGATACGGCGTGCCGAAGCAGTATTTCGGCCAATGGGCGTATTGATCGACACCCAAACACGCATACTTTCAGGTGAAATTTCATTGCTAGATACACTTGATGAAACGGTTTTCGCGATAGAAGGATTAGCCGAAGCCATGCCGTTAGATCCAACCTTGGCAGCCAAGCTCACAGGATTCAGGCACGATATCAGCGGCAAGATTGCCGATGTGCAGCAAGGTATAAACGGTATCTGTGAAAAAATCGCGAATGTCAGCGGTATCGGCGCTGCAGCTGATGCGATGTTAACCACTTGCGATCAAGTCGGCAAATTGCAGCAAGGTGGCGAAGCACTGCAAGCCAATATGCGCAAAGTCGTCGCCTTCACAGGTGATATAGCTGGGCAGATCAAACAAGTCGACAAAGTCATCGACGGTGCCACTAAAACCCTCGAAACCATCGACAAAAAAGCCGCAAGTTCATTTGGCAAGATCGATTCTGTAACCCGCACAGTTGGCGGAACCACACGCGATGTTGTGCAGCTAGGCACGGACGTTAATGGCTCGTTGTCGGCACTAACAACATCCATCGATGGTGTTGTAAGCACCGTAAACTCAAGTATCGGCGGCATCAAAGACATTGTTATTAAGCCGCTGGAACTTGCCGCAAAGGCATCGAAAGAAGTCATCGACACCGTGTTGACCCAACTCGAAAAAGTGAATGGTGTACTGCTAGATCTCACTAGTAAACTAAGAAGCTAACTGCGTTGAGAAGCACTACACCCGATGCAGAAACCGTTCGCATCGGGTGTAGATTCAAGCCACCAGGCTCAACAAAGACAACGACAAAAATAGACACGAGTTATCACAACCATGAATTTCAAAGACCTTTTTTATCTCGACCATGCCTACTCCCCTAAAATCATGTTGTGGGCATATTGGATCACTCTCGTGGTTACTGTGTTTTCTGGATTGGCATCCATGTTTGATGGCGGCATGCTCACGTTCGCCAGCTTCATCCGCGGTCTGTTTGTTATCGGATTCGGATTCATCATGTTGCGCGTTGTTGTCGAAGCCATTCAGGCACTATTCAAGATCGAAAAACACCTGCGGGCTATCAGTGAATCTATGACTGAAAAAGCCCAATCCACAGAGGACTAACCATGAGATTGCACCTTGCTGTCTTCGTAACCTCGTTGATCCTATCCGGCTGCAACGATAATTCATCCGGCAACGAAGCGGATGGCAAGTATCCTGCGCCAACGACCAACAAAATACCGGTTGAAGAAACTACACCGTCTACCGGCGCGCAGCCCAATGGGCAAACAGATACTAACAACACAGATACTGGTGCTTCAGATCAACAGCCTACGGCCGTTGAAACATCTATTCCGGCGAAACCCACCGTAACACCGCTGGATAAACCAACCACCAAACCCTCGACTATTCCAGTTCCGGTTTCGGCGCCTGTGCCCCCCCCCCACTCCGGGCCTGCACCGAAGCCAGAACTGGAACCAAAACCGGTGCCAGAAACAACACCTGAACCAGAAACAACACCCAAGCCAGAAACAACACCCGANCCAGAAACAACACCCGAGCCAGAANCAACACCCGAANCNNNACTCTGAGACTCCTCGCCGTGGGGACGCGACTAGG